>JAKQII010000042.1 GCA_029557535.1 Acidobacteriota bacterium | reverse complement strand
CCCTTTTTCACTTTTCCCCTTTTTCCCTTTTCCCCTTTTTCAATGATAAGATTTGCTTTTTGAATCTATAAGCAATCGTTAATTCACTCTATGGACAAATTTTTGGTTCGCGGCGGAAAGCCGCTTCATGGAAAGATCGAGATCGGCGGAGCGAAGAATTCGGCGTTGCCTTGTCTGGCGGCGACCCTGCTGACGTCCGAAACGGTGATTCTGCACAACGTCCCGTACGTCAAGGATCTGATCACACAGCGTCGTCTGCTTGAAGATCTGGGTGCGACGGCGCTGACTCCCGAACTTCGCACGCACAAGGTCACGGCCCGCCACATCGAGAGATTCGAAGCTCCGTACGAACTCGTGAAAACGATGCGGGCAAGCGTCTTGGCGCTCGGACCGCTGCTTGCGCGATTCGGACAGGCGAAGGTCTCGTTGCCCGGCGGATGCGCGATCGGGACGCGACCCATCGACCTTCACCTGAAGGCATTTGAAGAACTCGGAGCGACTGTGTCGCTCGAGGCCGGAAACGTCGTCGCACGGGCGCCTGAAGGAGGACTTGTCGGCGCCGAGGTGGATTTCGAAAAGGTTACAGTCACCGGTACCGAAAATGTGATGATGGCGGCGTCGCTGGCGCGTGGCAAAACCATCGTCCGGAACGCCGCGTGTGAACCCGAGATCGAGGATCTTGCGGATCTTTTGAACAAGATGGGAGCCCGTATCAGGGGCGCCGGGACCCCGACGATCGAGATCGCCGGCGTGGAACACTTGGGCAGTGCCGAGCACACAATCATTCCGGACCGGATCGAAACGGGAACCTTCATCGTCGCCGCAGCGATCACCGGCGGCGAGATTGAGATCAAAAACTGTCGACCGGATCACCTCTCGGCCGTGATCGAGAAGCTTCGCGAAGCCGGCGTCGTTATTGAGGAACTTAATCCGAGCACCTTGCACGTGAAAGTCGCATCCGACGGTTTGGCCGCTGCCGACGTGACGACAGAGCCGCACCCGCTTTTCCCGACCGACATGCAGGCGCAGTACATGGCGTTGATGACTCAGGCGCGCGGGACCTCGGTGATCAAGGAAACGATCTTTGAGAACCGTTTCATGCATGCTTCGGAGCTGATTCGAATGGGCGCGAAGATCGATATTTCGGGGAATACCGCAACAGTTCACGGCCGGACACGACTATCGGGAGCGCCGGTTCTCGCTTCAGATCTTCGTGCCTCGGCGTCGCTCGTGCTCGCTGGACTCGCTGCCGATGGTGAGACGATGATCGACCGCGTCTATCATATCGACCGCGGTTATGAATCGATCGTTCCCAAGCTGCGTTCCGTCGGGGCCGACATCCAGCGGATCACCGAGGCGGCAGCTTAGAAAAAAGTAAAAAGTAAAAAGTGGAAAGGCAAAAGCTGAAGAAAGGTACAGGAAAATGTCGCGCTTCCTCTACCTTCTTTCTTTTTACCTTTTACCTTCTACGTTTGATTGATCTCAAGGTGCGTTCGTGCTTCCCAGATCTCGGGGAAGAACTTCTTGGTGAGCGTCGTCCGCAAATATCCGGCGCCTTCAGAACCACCGGTTCCGCGTTTCATGCCGAGCATCCGTTCGACCATCAGCACATGATGGTAACGCCAGAGCGCGACGTTTTCATCATGCTCGATCAACAAGTCCTGCATGTTGAACAGTTCCGGATAGCTCTCCGGCTTCTTGAGGATCTCAACGATCGAGTCCAGACGCGTCTGATGGGTTCCGACCGCGAAACCGTTTCGTTCAAGCAGACTCCAGAATCCATCTGCAAGCGAGGGTGATTCAAAACGCCGTTTCAACCGCGCGTGGGCGAACGGATCGAACTCAAAAAACTTGAGGATTCGTTCGTCTTTCACACCCGACGAAAACTCGAGTTCGCGGAACTGCATGGACTGAAATCCGCTCGCCGGATTCAATCGATCGCGAAACTCAAGGAATCCGATCTGCGCCATCGATTCCAGAATGTGAATCTGCGAAACAAGTACCTTCTCGATCGCCGTCACGGCCCTCAACGAGTGATTCGCGCGGAACATCCGACCTTCGGCAAGCCAACCGAGAGTCGCGTCGACTTCGTGCAGGATCTGCTTGAACCAAAGTTCGTAGGTCTGATGGATGATTATGAAAAGTAGCTCGTCGTGACTTTGCGGCTCGGAAAGCGGTTCCTGCAGTTCGATCAGTTCGGGAACCTTCAGATACTTGTTGTACGAAAGATCAGGGTTGTTTCCGTATTCGGTCATACTGACTTCATCTTCATCCTTTGGCTTTCCGGTGTCAATTTTGCCGGGGTCCGGCGTTCGGGTTTGCGATTGTGTCGGCAGTGCGGTTTGGTTAGTATTCCAAAAGCCGACCAGTTTACGCCGGGAACGGGACAGATCGAAAATGCGATCAACCTTGTGAACTATAGACGCTTCGTCACATCGCTTCTTATTGCATTGCTGTACTTCGCGGCACAATCCGTTTGCGCTGCAAACCTGCCGATAATTGACGACAACAACGATTTTCTCATCGCCAAGTGGACAACCGAACAAGGACTGCCGCAAAGCACGGTAACGTCGATCATCCAATCGTCGGATGGCTATATTTGGATTGGCACATTCGGTGGGCTTGCGCGATTTGACGGAACAAAATTCACGATCTTTGATTCGGCTAACAGCCCCGGGTTCGTGAACAATCGTGTTCTCTCGCTCTATGAGGACCGGCGAAAGCGGATCTGGGTCGGAACCGAAATGGGCGAGGTTTATTTCATTCAGGATGGCTGGTTCCGGGAATTCAGGTCACCACTGAATACAAACCGCGAAGTTGTTACCGCGATCGCGGAAGACAAGGAAGGTAATCTTCTTCTGGCGAGCAAAGGCGGCCTTGAGAAATTCACCTTGGATGAAAACGGCGGGGTGATTCCCGGTTCCGCGAAACTGCTGGCAAACGCCAACGCCGGCGGGTTGATCGCGGACGCCAACGAGGGTCATTGGACAAACCTGCAAGACGAGCCGGTGAAAATCATCGGCGACTCGTTGGTTACCGCGAGGTCTCTAGGATACAAATTGCCCTCGATCGTTTTCGCGTTCGCGTTTCCGAAGTCCGACCAGATTCTGATCGGCGGCGTCGATAGTTTCGGCTTGAGTTCGAAGCAAACCTATGAACCGATTCTTTCGATCGATCCCGAGCAGCATCAATTCGGATACGCGATCGCGACGACAAACGGCAGGTATTGGCTTCAGGAATCCGAAAACCTGTTCGAAGTCAAAGTCGACGAGATCGTCCGGCATAAACTGAACGGAATTGTCGCAAACGGTTCGCGTGCGATCATGTTCGATCGTGAGAACAACATTTGGCTCGGCACTCAAACCGACGGACTAGTCCGGTTGACTCGTCGAAAGATAGCTTTGGCCAGTGATTTTTTGGGGAGAAGCATTCAGAACATATACTGCGTTGCGGAGGATTTGGAAGGCGGTGTTTGGCTCGGCGGAAATGAGCTGATCAGAATTGAAGGTCGTAAAGTCCGGAGTATCGACCGTGTATCCGGTGCGGAATCATTTCCGGTCGTCCGTTCGATGGCAGTTGATAGGAACGGAACAATCTGGGTCGGAGGAACGGGGGGCTTGTTTTATCTTTCCGGCGACACGCTGGTGGGCATTCCTGGCACTGCCGAAAGGCATATACACGCGCTTTTTTTCGACAGTGAACAGAATCTATGGATCGGTAGCCGCGATGGACTCGACCGATACAGAGATGGCCGGTTTGACAACTTCTCAACGGAAAACGGGCTCGCCGACAACAGCGTTCATTTCGTGACACAAATACGCGACGGTAGCCTCTTGGTCGGGACGATTCACGGATTGAGCCGATTCCGCGACGGGCGATTCGAAAACCTAAACCTCAGCAACGGCCTTTCCGGCGAATATGTTCGCGACGTCGTTGAGGATGACGACGGCGCTCTATGGATCGCGACCTACGGCGGCGGCGTAAACCGGATCCGCAACGGTGATATCAAAGCGATCACAAAGGCGAACGGCCTTCCGAACAACTTCATTTCAAGAATCCTCCCGGATAATTACGGGCGCTTCTGGTTACTGACCAATCTCGGGATCTATGCGGTGCACCGCGATGAGTTGAACGCCGTCGCGGACGGAGCAAAAAACAACTTGATCGGGGCGGTTTACGGCGTCAGCGACGGGCTTAGATCGAGCGAAGCGAACGGCGGGCATCAGAACGCAGGAATCCGCGCCGCGGACGGGAGACTCTGGTTCCCGATGCTCATCGACGTCGCGATCGTCGATCCCTCAACGACCGACCGGCTTCCACCGCAGGTCGTTATCGAGGGCGCCAACAAGCCCGGAACGCAGCAGTCTTTGTCCATTCACAACTCCGGTGAAAAAGGCCCGTCAATCGATCTCGAAAAAGGCGATCGCAGTTTGGAGATCAATTACACTGGCCTCAGTTTTGCCAAGCCGGAAGCGATCAAGTTCTCTTACATACTCGAAGGGCTCGATCAGAACTGGACCGACGCGGGAACGCGACGAACTGCGTTCTATCCGTATCTGCCATCCGGTCAATATCGTTTTCTGATCAAGGCGGTCAGCGGCGATGGCGTGGAAAGCACAACTCCGGCAATACTTACGATCAACGTACCGGCGGAGTATTGGGAAACCAAGTGGTTCAGATACCTAGCCATTTTACTGCTCGTCTCGGTCGGATTGTGCATTTTCTTATATCGGACAAACCAACTGAAACGCCGTGAGCAGAATCAACGAGAGTTCTCGAAACGGTTGCTCAAGGCCCACGAAACTGAACGCGAGCGGATGGCCGCCGAACTTCACGACGGACTCGGTCAAAACCTTCTGTTGATCAGGAATTGGGCGACAATGGCCAGTGACGGACCGAAGAAGCACGAGTCGACCGAAGAATACTTGAAGAAGATCTCAACGCTTGCATCGGACTCGATCGCCGAAGCGAGAACGATCGTCCAGAATCTGAGTCCGAAGAACCTGAAACGGTTCGGACTTACGGCTTCCATCGTGAACGTACTTGAAGAAGTTGAAGAATCGACAGGAATTCAGTTCGAGAAAGCGATCACGAACATCGACAATTTGCTTTCACCGGAATCCGAGAAGAGCGTCTACCGGATCGTTCAGGAGTGCGTCAGCAACATCGTCAGACATTCGGAAAGTCCTCGGGCCGAGGTGACGATCCGGCGTTTTGCCGAATCGTTCGAGATCACCATCCAAGACCACGGGATCGGGTTTGACGTCGCCGAACAGGACAGGCTGTCGAACGTTGCGGGCGGCTTTGGTCTCAAGAGCATCAGGGAGCGCGTGGATTTGATCGGCGGAACGATGTCCGTAGATTCCAACGAAGGACTTGGCACGACTGTGAGAATCACCATTAAGGTCTGAACAATGGCTGAAGCGAAAACGAGAACGACGATAATGCTGGCCGACGATCATCCGATCTTCCGGCACGGTCTGAGTTCAGTGATACGCAAGACAGATGACTTTGAGATCGTTGCCGAGGCCGAGAACGGGGCGGAAGCGATCGAACTTTCGATTCAACACAAGCCCGATGTCGTGATACTCGACGTCGATATGCCGGTGATCGACGGAATTGAGGCGGCGCGCAGCATCCGCGAAACGAATCCGGCGACGTGTATGGTCTTTCTGACGATGCACCGCGATCGGTCGATCCTGCATTCGATGGATGACCTCGGCGTCAGCGGCTACGTCCTGAAAGATGCCGCGATGCACGAGATCGCTGAATGCATTCAAACCGTGATCAAAGGCGATAAGTATCTCAGTCCGGCGGTTCTTGCACTCAAGAGTGACGGGCCGCGTTCGTTCGTCGCACGGATTCCGGAGCTCGAATTACTTACGAAAGGGGAGATCCGGGTTCTAAAGTTGATCGCTCGATCGCGGACGAATCGCGAGATCGCCGGAGAACTTTTCGTCAGTATCAGAACCGTCGAAACGCATCGGTACAACATCTGCACGAAACTCGGCTTAAACGGTCCGCACGCCCTTTTTAAATTCGCTACGGATAATCGAGCGCTGATCTACTCACTTGTTAGTGATTGACCCAATATTCGGTAGAACTACGTATTCCAAACCCCAGATCAATCGTGTACGGTAAGTAAATCCGTCTTTTTGGTGGAACGTTTTGCGATCGTCCGTTGCGCGACACTTTCGCAGGACAATGAAGCCTGTTGGATCGGCTGTTTGTGGCGTTCTATTAATACTCAAAGGGTTCATACCATCTGCAGGCAGCGGATGTCTTAGACCTTCGGGTAAAGTGCAACTCAGGCAGCAACTTCCTCAGGACGATAAGACCAATTATTCAAACAGGGAACGTCGGTCGGATCTCCGGCTACCGCCGCGCAGTCGCGCCGTACGGCCATTCTTTTGGAGGATAAATGAGAAAACTAAACGCAATTCTTGTGCTTGGTGCCCTGATAATGACGGTCATTGGGACCGTCGGGGTTCAGCATGTGGCGGCCCAGTCAAAGCGCCTGACCTGCGAAAGTCTCAATGGCGAATATACTTACTGCCGGGTAGACACCAACAACAAGGTCACATTGGAACGGAAACTTTCGGTCATGCAATGTACCTACGGTTCCAGTTGGGGATATGACAACCGTGGGATCTGGGTCGATCGCGGATGCCGCGCCGAGTTCTTGTACGGTGGTTCCGGCAGTGGCGCCGCCGTTGCGGCGGGAGCCGTCATTGGAGGCCTGATTCTTGCCGGTGCCCTCGCGAATCGCAACCGCAACAACGAGACCTCAAATTATTCGCGGGAAGATGCCTACAACCTCGGACATCGCGACGGTGAGTCGGATGCCCGCAACGGCCGTTCGAACAGTCCTAATCCGGAACGATATTCCTTCAGCGACCGATACCGCGGCGACTACCGCAACGGCTACTCCGCCGGATACTTGTCGGAATCTCAAAGCCGGAATCAGAACGGCTACAATGAGGGCTACCGTTTCGGCGCGCAGGATGCACGAAACAACTACTCGAATGACTATCGCCGTTATCGGAACTCCTACAACTGGTCGTCCGAGAACGAATTTCGTCGTGGCTACGACGCGGGTTACAACGATAACCGCAACAGTTGGGGATCGTCGGGCGGCGGATACAGCAGCGTACCGAGTTTCTATATCGGAACGTTCCGTGGTTATACACCCGGAAACCAGACGTGGACGGATATCACGATCTATTCCGACGGAAGCATACGGATCAAAGGGCAGAACGGAGATTCGGGAAACGGATATTTCCGTAACGGTGCCGCGGCTTTCCCGTGGGGAACTTTCCGGTTGAAACAGAGCGGTAACGGGTTCATCGCCGTTGATCCGAACTCGCGTTCGCAGTCGGTCTTTTACGGGAGAATCCGTTGAATAAGCGCTGGAGGAAGGAAAAGATGACGATAAGATTCACAAAACTAACGACACTACTTGCACTCGTGACCGCCGCCGTGTTGTTGACCGAAGGCGCGCTCACGGCTTCAGCGCAGCGGCGGACCCGAACGACTCGCACGACGACCACGACGCCGGCGCAAACGAAACCCGCACCGGCGACGCTGAACAATGAGGACACGCTGACGATGATCCGCCGCAAAGGGCGGCTGGATGTCGGCCTGTCACTTTTTACGCCTTGGTCGATGCACGACAAGGACGGCAAACTGATCGGTTTCGAAATTGAAGTCTCGAAAAAGCTTGCGGAAGATCTTGGAGTCCAGCTTGAGCTTCATCCGGTCGGATTCGTCGAAACCTTGGCTGATTTGAACAACAAGCGCTTCGACATCGTCGCGACGGGTTTGTATGCCACGCCCGGACGCGCGTTGACGGTCAATTTCTCAAATCCGTATTCGCATTCGAAGATCGAAGTGATCGCAAGCCGTACGGCGATGAAGGGCGAAAACGATATGGAAGACTTCGACAAGCCCGAAGTGACGTTCGGTATCGTAAGCGGGACCATTTACGGAGACTTTGTTGCCGATCATTTCCCGAAAGCCAAGCAGCAGTTGTTTGAAGATGAGGCCTCGATGCTCGAGGCGCTGGCGGACGGAAAGATCGCTGCCGGAATTTCGGCTTCGCCGACACCGGAGTTCGTTTCGAAGCACTCGAACGGCAAGATCTACAAACCGTTCAGGTCCTCGCTCGGACAGCTCGGGGAATCGTTCGCGATTCGTAAGGGCGACGTCGATTTTCTTAATTTCCTGAATACCTGGATCCGCTATTATGAGGAGACGGGATGGCTCAAGCGGGAGCGGAAATATTGGTTTGAAAACACGGATTGGGCTGACAAGCTCTAATGGTGTTTGCCGGGGACCGGTCGATTTCGGTCTCCGGTTATTGTTATTTGGCGAGAAAGCCCTGGGGCGTTCCGATAAGACTGGCGTTGGCCCTGAAAACATTGAGTACCTCGTGGCCTTTGCTTATCTTATCGCGACCGCGATTGAGTCAATCGGCAAATTATTTGCCGGAACGGTTTGTTCCGGCGTTGGAAAGATTTAAGGAGAATTGGATATGAATTTCGGAAGGTTAGTGTTGCTTGCAACTATCGGCATAATTTTCACGACGAGCGCCTTTGCTCAAAGCACTCCGCGTGAGCTTCGCGACCTCGTCGGAGGTCGGGCTTCGACGGGTGAATCAGAGCTACAAAATCGTGGATACACATGGGTCAAGACGACAGAGGGATCGGATCGCAAATGGTCGAACTGGTGGAACAACTCGAGGCGCCAGTGCATCACCGTTGCGACCGTCAACGGTCGTTATGACTCGATCGTTACGTCGCCGGCATTTGATTGCAACCGCAACAACGACAACAACGACAACAACAACGGAAACTGGGGCCAGACCCGTCCGCCTTCCTGGGCGCAGGGCACTTGGTACGGTACTGGCCCGAACGGCGAGCAGATCATGTTGTCGATTGCCAATAACGGCAATGTGACCGCCAATATCAACGGGGGCAACAACAGCGGATACTACGGCCGCGGTGATACGATCACGATCAACGGTGTTACTTCGAAGGTCATTCGCGACGGAGCCGTCATCCAAACCGTGCGCCGTGACAACGGCGAGCGCATCTTCTATTCCAAGACCAACTGGAACAGCGGCAACAATAACAACAACAATAACGGTAATTGGGGTCAGGTACGTCCTTCCAGCTGGGCTCGCGGCACGTGGTACGGAACCGGTCCGAACGGCGAGAAGATCGTTCTGACGATCAACGACAACGGCAGTGTTTCGGCCAGCGTCAATGGCAGCATGAACTATGGCACATATGGTCGCGGTGATACGATCACGATCAACGGGGCAACTTCAAATGTCATTCGCGATGGAAGTGTGATCCAGACCGTCCGACGTGACAACGGCGAACGCATCTACTACGCGCGGACCAATTACGGCGGGGGCGGAAACAACAACCGGGTTGATCTTACCGATCTGATCGGCGCACGAGCTTCTTCGGGTGAAAGCGAGATGAAAAATCGCGGATTCCGGAACGTCGACGGATTCACGAGCGGCAACGACAAGGGCACGATCTGGTGGAGAAACCAGAGCCGTCAGTGCATTCAGATCATCACCGTCAACGGGCGGTATGATTCCGTAACCGACATCGGGACGCACCCGAAATGCAGATAGCATTTCGTTGATCTCTAAGCTTCGGTCCCCGCTTTTCGTCGGGGACCGATTTTCTTTCGACAAGTAGGTATTTGGAATCTGTCCGGTTTCCAGGTTTAGCTATCGGGCGTTGCGTCAATACTGACCATGATTTTGAATGGCGAATAAGTTGAAGCGATCACTGCGTGAGGCAACCGAAAAGATCAAGGACCTTCGCAAACCGAAGGAAGTGCCGGATCCGGTCGGTGATCCGTGTCTCAATTGCGGGAATGAACTCGTCGGTGACTTTTGTCATTCTTGCGGTCAGGCTGCTGTCGTTCAGCGCTACGCACCGGGCAACTTTGCCAAGGAAATCTATCAAACCCTTCGATCGATCGATCTGACGACCTCGATCGGAACCGGCTGGAAATTGGTCACCGAACCGGGCACCTTCGTTCGAAACTACCTTGCCGGTCAGCGCGTCGGATTCATCAATCCGGTCAAGTTTTTCTTCTACACTTTTCTGATCGAGGTCTCAGCCCAAACGATTCTCGATCCGATCTTCAATCAAGGCACCTCCGCCGCAACGGCCACGAGTCGGACGATGCAGATCATCGACCTGGTGTCCCTGATTTTCTGGGGTCTTCTCTGGCGGGTCTTCTACCGAAAGTCCGGGTTCAACATCGCGGAGTCGGCGGCGGCAGCGATCTACTATCAGTCGGCGATCAACTTTTTCGAGACGCTTCTCTTGATCGCCGTTGTTCCGATCCGGTTTCTGTTTGGCGACGTTCAGTATGCTTTCGGTGCGATCGAGATCATTCCGTCTTTGATCTACGCCTACTATTTCGTTTACAAACTGTTTCAGGAATCTCTCTGGCTGACGATCATTAAGCAGACGATCCTGACCATGCTCTTTTTCATCGTGATCGTTTTCGTCGCAATTCTGGCCGGTTTGCTCTTCGGTGTCGACCCTGCGGCAAAATGATCAAATGGCTACGGATTCGGCGGCTTCGCTTCGAGAAAGTCGATGACCATCGGAACAATTATTGACATACGGTTCATGAGCGTGACGTGTGTCGTGTCCGGGATGATCGCCAGTCTGGATTCGGCGCGTGGCCGGAGGTCGCCGAAAACCTCGCCGCCCTTGAGCCGGTACATTTCAGCGATGTGGTCGAGCCGCACTCCATCGGCGTCGCCGTTAATGAAGAACATTGGCGCTTTCGTCGCTTTGAGTTTGTCGGCGCCGAAGTCGTACGGCCTCAAAGCCATTTCCTTTATGTGATTGACGAATTCGGGGAATTTGTCCGGCGTCGGGCTCAGTCGTTTGTATTCGGCCTCCATCGGTGTTCCTTTGAACAATTCCCACGAGAATGTCGGCCAAACGGCCAGCGATTCTTTGACCCAGCCGTCGCGCCTGAACGGAGCCGAGAGAACTACGACTCTTCGCGCTTTTTCGGGATGACGGATCGCGAATTGTAAAGCGGTCCCACCGCCGAGGCTGTAACCCATTACGTCAGCCTTCGGGATCTTAAGAATATCGAGCAGCGCCGCAACATCATCGGCGAGGTTTTCGTACGTGATATCGCGATCGATGTCGCCGGTGCGTCCGTGGCCCTGCATTTCGACGGCGATCACCTTTCGCGTTTTGGCAAGTTCGTTGACCCAATCGGCCCAGTCGCCCGAGATCGACATGAACGCGCCATGAAGCAACACCAACGGCTCGCCGTTCCCGTGGATCTCGTAATACATTTTGAGTCCGTTGACCGGCGCGTAACCCGTCGCAGGTTTTTGCTGCGCAGATACGGCTGCCGCGGCGAGAACCGTTAGGGTGATCGAGACGATTATCAATTTTTGAATAACGTTAGTCATTTTGATTCGTAATAGCCATCAAGGTTGGCGTGAGCATGTTGGCCCAAGCGCGAGCGCGGGCGACGTTCGTTCCTTAAATTCTCACGCCTCGCCGGATCCATTCTCAAAGCCGAATCGAACCGCGTTCTCAAGGACCCCGAGGTCAATGTCCTTGATCGATCTGAACCTTATGCAATACCCGGTTACGGTTGCCTTGCCGAGAGTTTTCCCAAAGGATTCCGCCAGATACTTCTTGTCTGCGATACCAAGCACGTAGACGGAGATTCCGGTTTTGTTGGCACTCAAGCCGATCTGGTAGAACTCTTTGGATGAACCGTCCGCATAATTGATCGTTCGGGTTCCGTATCCGATATTGGGGTTGGAAACGATCTTACCGTCGTCGTTCTTGCCGTCAAGAAACCACAACTTGGCCGCGGGTTTCACACTCCGGATCATCCGGTGCAATTCAGTCAGCTCGACGCGTTTGGGGCCAGGCTGACCTGCTATGTATTCTTCGATCTGTTGTTGAACGTTCATGTGCCTTATTTCCGCGACAGACTCTCGAGCAGGTATTCCAAATTCTTCAATTGCGCGTCCATTCCTTCGCGGAAGCCGAATTCGAGAACTCTCTCCATCCGTTCGAGCGACTCGTTGTAGATCGAAACAACGACCTTTGTCCTTCCGTCCTGTTCGCTGAAAGTCAGGTCCCAGTCAGAGCCGGGTAATTCGGGATTCTCGTTCTCGTCCGAAAACGCGTTGGCGAACTTGAAGTTCGTCTTCGGGGTGATCGACGTATATTTCTGGATCGCCCACCGCTCAATGCCTTCGGGACTTACCATCGCGTAAAATCGGCGTCCGCCGACCTCAAAATCCATGTATTTCGTCCGTGACGAGAATGGTTTCGGCGCGTACCATTGGTCGAGAAGTTCCGGTTTTGTGTAAGCATCCCAGACCAGATCAAGTTCGGCTTCAAATTCCGCAGTGATACAGACCGTCTTCGTAGGTTTGTCGACGATAAAATCAGTTAACATAATTAGTTGTCCTCTTTCTCTTTCTTCATTGTCGCCAGCAGGTCGTCCAGCTGAATCATTCGGGTTTCCCAGATCGTTCTGTACCGCGACAGCCATTCATCGATCTCTTTCATCTTCTCAATTTCGAGCGAATAATAGATCTCGCGTCCCTTTGACTCTTGCCTCACCAACTCGCATTCCGACAAAATCCGAAGATGCTTCGACACCGCTTGGCGCGTTATATCGAACTTGTCGGCGAGCGCGTTCGGCGTCATTGCCTGTATTGCGATCAGGGCAATGATCGCCCGGCGTGTCGGGTCAGCGATGGCTTGGAAAACATCTCTTCTCATCTCGAACACCTTGGTTCATGAAACCAATTGGTTGCAAGTATATGCGCAACCGGTCGGTTTCGCAAGTAGGGATTTGCGTTTTGGCTGAATACGGATTGACCTTCCCGGAATCGATGCTATTCGCTCCCGTAATTGGCGGTCGCGGCTTCCTTATCGATGATCCGAATTAGTCGAACGCGGGGCCAATGTGCGTTTCGAATTCGCAGTCGGGCAAACTGCATGTGCTGCGGGGCTTCATTTATTGAGCAAAATCAACGTTTCTTGGCACAAATGTCTTGACAACGCCCATGATTTTCGCTAAATTTCCGCACGTTCTAACAAACACAACACTAAGATTCATCCCCAGAAAATCTTGCAGTTTAAGGTTTTAGACTAATTTTGGAAATGGTTTCTTGAACATTTCTCTGATCCTGGTCCACGGGCGTTTATGTCTGTCGGACAACGGACTTAAGTTTTTTTGCTTGCGTTCTTTGCAATGCTTGCGGCCAAAACCTGAAAAGGAAGAATCGTTAAGATTCGAGATCTAGTTCACTGAAGTTTGCAGGAGGAATTGATGGATATGTCAAAGACGACCGGTAAGGTTAAATGGTTTAACAACGCCAAGGGCTACGGATTTATCGAGAAGCCCGGCGAGCAGGACATTTTCGTGCACTACAGCGCGATCAGCGGCGACGGTTACAAAACCCTCGCACAGGGACAGGAAGTTGAATTCGAAGTTACGAATGGTCCGAAGGGGCCGCAAGCGGAGAACGTATTGAAGGTTTGACTCTGTTAGATCATTTGCCTCGGTATTTTCATCGACAAAAAAGCGGCACGAAGGCCGCTTTTTTTGTCTTATTGAAACAATTCGTTGACCGCTAACCGTCGGCCTCCTCGCCGCGCTTTTTCAGCATCCGACGCCAGAGTTCCCGATACGAAGTCAGGCGCGACATCAGAGTATTGAAATAGTAGCGCTGCGCATATGCCAGATTGCGGTTGTCGCCGATCCGCTTCATATTTGCTTCGATGCGCGCTTTCGCTTCCAAAGGCGGCCGCTTCGCCGATCCGTTGAAGTAGATGTCGAAATCGATCTTTAGCCGGCGAATATCTTCCTCAAGCTTTGAAAGCTGCTGATCGATAAGTACCGAATCTTCCTTCTTGGAGGCGATGTTGCGATAAAGTTTGTTTCCTACAAATGCCATGATGTTTGTTCTGAAGGCGGGAACGCGGTTGAACACCAACGCTAATCGTAAAAAAGTGCGAATCCGCCCGATCTTCCGCATTTCTCCGCCATTTCAATGATCCTGATTCGTTAAACAAATCTGCCGACTTGGAATAGAATAACGGTGTGAAATCGGAACCCATCTCCGGCACGGACGAGTCGCTTTCGCGCGTGCCCTCAGTCGATTCGCTTTTGCGTACGGAAGCGGCTGCCAGTCTGCTGGATTCAGCCGGCAGCCGGCACCTGACCGCCTTGGCGCGTTTCGTGGCAGAGTCTCTCCGACGAGACATAAGGGATGGGGCATTTCCAAACTCGACTCGCGAGGACTTGATAAGCGAAGCCGCGGTGAGGCTCGACACGGCTTGGCGGAGCGAAGTCAAGACAGGTGTTAAGCGCGTCATCAACGCGACCGGTGTCATCGTTCATACGAACCTTGGACGTGCGCCCTTGTCCGAAGCTGCACGAAAATCGTTGTGCGAAACGGCCGGATACTGCAATCTCGAATACAACCTTGAAACAGGTCGCCGCGGAATTCGCGGGGCCCGGGCCGAGAACCTTCTGGCGGAGATTACGGGAGCCGAATCGGCGCTGATCGTCAACAACTGCGCGTCAGCTGCCTTTCTCGTGCTTCGCGTTCTCGCATCCGGTGGTGAAGTTCTGATCTCACGCGGCGAACTTGTCGAGATCGGCGGCGACTTTCGTGTTCCCGATGTTCTGGCCGAATCGGGCGCGGTGCTTCGCGAAGTCGGGACAACCAACCGGACCAAGCTTTCAGATTACGAGCGGGCCCTTAATATCTCGAGCACGATGATCCTCAAGGTTCATCCGTCAAATTATCGGATCGTCGGATTTACCGCGGCGCCCGACGTGACCGAACTTGTGGAACTCGCACATCGCAACGGCCTGATCTTCTATGAAGACGCGGGTTCCGGAGCACTACTGGATCTTTCGGCATTCGGGCTCGACGACGAGCCGCTCATTTCGCATTCGATCGCAGCCGGCGCCGACGTGGTTACTTTCAGCGGCGACAAACTGCTCGGAGGCGTTCAAGCCGGGCTGATCGTCGGGCGCGCCCGCGCCATCGAACGCCTGCGGAAACATCCTCTCTACCGGGCGCTTCGTGTCGATAAGCTTGCCTATTCCGCGATCGAGGCGACGCTCGAAGCCTTCCGCCGCGATCCCCTTGCCGAAATTCCGGTGCTGAAAATGCTGTCGATGAGTGTGGAGGAGATTGAGATCCGCGCGAGGTCGTTTGCCGGGAGATTGAACGCCCAGTCGTCAGTCAAGGCGGAGGTGGTTCGTGGGAATTCCGTGGTCGGCGGCGGATCCGCACCGGACGTCCAGCCCGAAACGGCGCTCGTGATGATCGAACACCCGAAGATCTCGCCAACCGAGCTCGAGGAAGCATTGCGTTCTTCGGATCCGCCGATCATAACAAGGATCGTCGACGGCAGGGTCGCGATCGATCTGCGGACAGTCACCGAAGCGGAGGAGTTTGAGATTTTGGGAAATTTCGGTTAGGATGCCAGCGCGAAACAAACGGAGGTGGTCTTGAAGAACGTTTTCTTGGTTATCGGATTTGTTGTCATTTCGCTCGGGCTAGCGCAATCTTTGTCCGCTCAATTGGCAATCCCAAACAGCCCATTCCTTTACAAACCGGTCGAGGACTACAACGATTGCGATCAAGACAATAACTGTTTTCTCGACGCCACGATTCCAAACGCCACGCATAGGGATGTTCCAATCCGGGTCCGATGGCCGCGGAATACAACCGGTCGTTTACCGTTGATCGTTTTTTCACACGGCGGTGAGCCAAATGAGAATGGACGGGAAATCAACATTCGGTGGGGCCGGACCTTGGCGAAGGCAGGATACATCGTCATTCAGATGAGTCATTTCTGGACTCCGGAACAACGTATTGCAGCGTGTGTTGAGTTTGGCGTTTCCGAAAACGACTGCCCTCAGTTTAGGATGGGTTCCCTTTTCCGACCACGGGATGCGAATGTCGTTTTGGGCGCGCTTGACTGGATCGAGCAAAACTTGCCAGGGCTTGCCAGCCGAATCGATCGCAGCAACATCGCCGTCGTCGGCTGGTCTTACGGATCGATTACCGCGCAAACACTGAACGGTGCGAGGCTGAATCTCGCTCCGACGGCAACCGATGTGAGCTTTGCAAATCCGCTACCAAAGGTTTTTATGGGTTTGTCACCCCAGTCGTCGAGCGAGTGGGGTTTCAAGGCGGATTCATGGCGTGAGATGACCAGACCGATTCTGTACATTACCGGAAACGGGGATTTTGCCCAGAACGACGATCCGATTAGCCGCCGTGTGCCGTTTGCCTCTGTTCCCCGCGGCAATAAGTACGAATTGTTCATTAACAGCGTCGGGGCCACTCACGACACATTCAATATCGAGGGCAGTGTCGAAATAATGAATATCTGGGTTGCAACATACGCGCTCGCGTATCTTGACGCCAGTCTGAAAAATCAAGCACTCGCCGGAGCATATTTGATCTCGAACCGGTTACCGATGTACGGAAGCCAGAAATATGTTCAGATACAGAGGAAATAAGGTCGCCCGAACAGCTCAAGTCTTGGGCGTTGTTATCAGCGATTGAATTCCTTCATGAATTCGACTAGTCGCTCAACGCCCTCGATCGGGAATGCATTGTAGATCGACGCCCGAATCCCGCCGACGGACCGATGTCCTTTCAGTCCGTTGAATCCCGCTGCCGTCGCTTCGGCAACAAACCTCGTTTCCAGATCTTCGCTCGGAAGTCTGAAAGTCACATTCATCAGCGATCGCGCATCGCGATCGGCGTGTCCCCGATAGAAACCGTCGCTTGAATCGAGCGCATCGTAAAGGATCTGTGCTTTTCTCGCGTTGAGTCGCGCGATTTCCGCAACTCCGCCCTTTTGGCCGAGCCAGTCGCAGACCAGGCTGACGAGATAGATTCCCCAAGTATTCGGTGTGTTAAGCATCGAGTCGTTCGCCGCGATAGCGCGGTAGTCGAGCATCGAATACTGGCCTTCGGGAACCTTGCCCAGCATGTCGTCGCGGATGATCACGAGCGTCACGCCGGACGGCCCGATGTTCTTCTGCGCGCCGGCATAGATAAGCGCGTATTTTTCGATATCGATCGGCTTTGAGAGTATGTTCGACGAAGCGTCGCACACGACAGGGATGCCCCCGCCTTCGAGATCGTAATTGAACTCAACGCCGTCGATTGTCTCATTCGAACAGTAATGGACGTAGTCGGCGTCGGGCGAAAATCGAATCTCGTCCTGTGAGGGAATCGTTTTGAATCCGGATTGTTCGGTCGAATGGATAACGTTGACCGGTCCGGTCTTCCGCGCTTCCTTGGCGGCCTTATTGCCCCACGCGCCGGTCACGATATAATCGGCCCGCGCTTTGAGGAAATTCATCGGGATCATGGAAAACTGAAGCGAGGCGCCGCCCTGAAGAAACAACACGCGGTAATCGTGCGGTACGTTCAGAAGGTCTCTGATCCCGGATTCGGCGCGTTCGAGAACGTCCGCAAACGCTTTCGAACGATGGCTTATCTCCATCACGCTCATGCCGATCCCGTCGAACGAGAGCAATTCACGCTGCGCCTTTTCAAGGACCTCTTGCGGCAAGATCGCGGGTCCCGCGCTGAAGTTGTAGATCTTTCTGTTCATGTGAACCTGTCGAATCGAATCTAGTATACGACCGCCGAAAATCGTCATCCAAATGACGATCAAACGTTAGCACCGGGACGAAGCGTGCAACCGAAAAACGCATGGTGACGTCAAGTTCGGCTCCGAACAATGTAAGAATTCTGTAATGGATTCAAATTCTTGTTGATTTGAAGCCGCATTTTCGGTAAGTTTAACGTAAAAATGAATGACCATTCATTCATACGCGATTTCGGTCAGGTGCATGAATCCCAGATCCGAAATCACAAATCCGAAATCGTATGTCTCGTTCAAATGCCAAGCCGTTCGTTAGCGATAAGCGTGAGGCGATCCTCCGCGCCGCGATAAAAGTGTTCGCCGGAAAAGGCTACTTCAATTCGAAGGTCGCCGACATCGCAAAGGAAGCAGGCATCGCCGACGGTACCGTTTATCTTTACTTCAAGAGCAAGGATGACATCTTGAGGTCGTTCTTCGACCGCGCGATGAGTGATTTTATCTCGGAAGGAAAGCGAGAACTTGCGGAGATCGAAGGTCCCGAGGACAAACTGCGTCGGATCGCTCAGCTTCATCTCGAAAGACTGGGCGCAGATCGCGATCTCGCGATCGTCTTTCAAGTTGAACTTCGCGGATCGACCAAATTCATGGAGGAGTTCTCCGCCAAGGGATTCGCGGACTACCTGGACATTATCCGTGCGACGATCGCCGAGGGGCAGAAACTCGGCGTGTTCCGGATCGATCTCAAGCCGATCATCGTCGCCAAGATGCTTTACGGTGCGCTCGACGAGATGGTGACTAACTGGGTCTTATCGCACAAGTCATATCCGTTGGCTCCGATGGCCGACGAAGTTCTGAAGGTGTTTTTCGGAGGGATCTTGACGAAATGAGTCGAAAACCAAGAGCCACGTCCGTCATTAACGAGACCCGCGACGCCATTCCGCGTTTGTCGCGGACAGTGGAACGCGTCCCGCTATATGCGGACGAGCCGAAGACTCTTGGAGAACTTTTTCGCCAAAGCGCATTGAAGCATTCCCGTAGCGATGCGCTCAATTACAAAGAAAGCGGATCATGGGCAAAGGTGTCTTCGGCGCGGATGATCGAACGCGCCGAAAACATCGCGCTCGGACTGTTCTCGTTCGGAATTCGCAAGAGTGACAGAGTCGCGATCCTCGCGGCAAACTCTCCCGATTGGACGATCACGGACGCCGGCTGCCAACTCAGCGGGATCATCGACGTTCCGATCTACACGACGCTTGCGCCGAGCGCAGTCGCGTATATCGTCAACGATTCAGGATCAAAGGTCTTCTTCCTTGAAAACAAGTTGAGCTACGAACGCCTGAAGCAAGCACTCGCCGATTGTCCATCAATCGTGAAGATCGTCTTTTTCGACGGATCGGGAGACGAGATCGAAAACACGTTGTCGCTTACCGATTTGGAATCCATCGGTTCGAAGCTGCGCGTAGAAAGGCCGGAGTTGATCGAGGAACTCGTTGAGGGCGTCGGTCCCGGAGATGTCGCAACGCTGATCTATACTTCGGGCACGACCGGCGAGCCGAAAGGAGTCATGCTGACGCATGCGAACCTGATATCGAATGTCATCGATGCCGGAGAAAAATATGACTTTTCCGATCGTGACGTTCCGCTTTCGGTGCTCCCGCTGTCACACGTTTTTGAACGCACGGGGATGTACCTCTATATCTTCAACGGAATGGCAGTGCATTACGCTGAGTCGATCGAGAGGGTCGCCGACAATCTCCGCGAAGTTAGACCGACGATGTTTGTCGGCGTCCCGCGAATCTTCGAAAAGGTCTACGCAAAGGCGAAACTGAAGGCGTCGCAGGACAGCAAGTTGAAGGAACGGATCTTTGACTGGGCGATCGACGTCGGCAAAGCTTGGGCGCTTGCGCGCGAGCGCGGCGAAAGCATCCCGCGATTGCTTGCGGTCAAACACTCGATCGCCGATAAGTTGGTCTTCGCGAAATTCCGCGAGTTCTTCGGTGGCCGGCTGCGCTTCTGCATTACAGGCGGCGCTGCGCTTTCCGACTCCGTTTATCTGATTTTTACGGGCGCCGGCGTGGCGATCATGCAAGGATACGGAATGACCGAAGCGTCGCCTGTGATCACTTCAAGCAATCCATCGAATGTCCGGCTTGGAACAGTCGGAAAGCCGATAAGGAATGTCGATGTACGGACAGCCAAGGACGGCGAGGTCGAGGTCAGCGGACCAAACGTCATGCTTGGCTATTACAACAAGCCGGACGCGACCCGCGAAGTTTTTACCCACGACGGTTGGTTGAAGACGGGCGACATCGGCGAGTTCGATCCTGACGGTTTCCTTAAGATCACGGACCGCAAGAAGGAACTTTTCAAGACGTCGGGCGGCAAATACATTGCACCGTCACCGATCGAGCAGATGATCAAAGGCTCGCGATTCGTCAGCCAGGTCGTGCTTGTCGGAAACGAACGAAAATTCCCTGCCGCGCTGATCGTGCCGAGCTTCGAACAGCTCGAGAGCTTCCTGAAAGAACACGGGCTGGCGTCCGAAAACCCGGAAGCGGTATGCACTCACGAGCGCGTTGTCAGCTTCTTTGAGCGCGAAGTGGCCGAACATACGCCGGAACTTTCGCAGCACGAAAAGGTAAAGCGGATAGCACTCCTCCACAATGAACTCACGGTCGAAAGCGGCGAACTCACGCCGACGCTTAAGATCAAACGCCGCGTCGTCAATGAGCGCTACGCGATGATCATCGAGCGGATCTACGACGAATAGCGACAAAACAGCAAAATGACAGCGAATTGAGGCGAATCCGGCTTGGACTGGCCTTTCGCCGGGACTATAATATTGTCAGATATCGGACATACGGAGGATCAAATATGTACGATGCTGATATCGCCCAAATGTCTGATACGGAAAGACAATCCGTATTCGTAAACCGTTTCAATTCGGAGATTCAGTTCGCCATTAATTCCATCGCCGCAGTTCTTTCGAACGACGAAACATCCGCGGCGTTCAAGTCGGGGCTAGCGGCGGTCGCACCCACGCTTGAGTTGCCGTCGGGTATTGAGATGAAGTCGTACAACAAGATTTCATATAAACTGCCACCGATCGAGCAACGTTTGAATTTGAGCGTCAGCGGCACTGCAAATGTTCCGACGGGAACCTGTCTTAATCTCATTTCGTTTAACGGAAGCGAGTGGGGCGGACTGTTGCCGCAGGCTTCAAAGATTTACAAGTTGCTGCCGCTCGGGTTGTTGCTGACACCGATCACTCAGGCACTGTTCGGGACAAAAGCGGGCCCGGCGCTTCTTCTCTTACTGCTCGCGTTGTAGCCGGCGGCTCAAATTGACGATCGTTCCGCAAAACACTCTACGTGTATCTAGGTCGTCAACACACCCACCATCCATCGATGTGACATTCCTATTGAGTTACCACAGAGGTCCTCATTTCCTTGACACATTTGACGTCTGCGATTAGTATTTATGGTTTCGGCTCATTAGCCCGAAGTGTCTCTATATGTTCGAATCGCTTTCTGACAAGCTGAAGAAAACGCTGAAGAATCTGCGCGGTCAGGGCAAGTTGACCCCGGAACACGTCGATGTCGCTCTACGTGAGATTCGAATGGCGCTTCTCGAAGCGGACGTCAACTACAAGGTCGCGAAGGACTTTGTCGAAGCGGTTCGGCTGAAAGCCGAAGGACAGGAGGTCTGGCAAGATCTCAAACCGCATGAACAGGTTGTCAAGATCGTTTACGACGAGCTTGTCGAACTCTTTGGCGGAACTTCGTCACGGCTTGTTTTCACAAAACAAACGCCGAACGTCGTCATGATCGTCGGGCTTCAGGGTTCGGGCAAAACGACCTCGACCGGGAAGATTTCGCGTTGGCTCGCCGACAATCAGGAGCGCAAGCCGCTGTTGGTGTCCGTCGACGTTTACCGTCCGGCGGCACGCGAACAACTGAAGGTCGTTGGGAACGCGGTCGGGGTGTCGGTTTACGAGGACAAGGCGACGAACGATCCGATGACTCTCGTTCGCGGCGCGATCAGGAACGCACAGGAAGTCGGTTACGACACGCTTTTGATCGATACTGCCGGACGTCTTCACATCGACGACGAACTGATGGTCGAGCTTGAGCAGATCAAGGCGGAGACCAAACCGATCGAGGTTCTTTTTGTCGCCGACGCGATGACCGGACAGGACGCCGTTCGTTCGGCCGAGGAATTCCATCGCCGCGTCGGGATCACCGGCGTTGTGCTGACGAAAATGGACGGCGACGCCCGCGGTGGTGCGGCGCTTTCGATCAAACAGGTCATCGGCCAGCCGGTCAAATTTGTTGGCGTCGGGGAAAAGTACGACGCGATCGAGCCGTTCTATCCCGACCGGATCGCGCAACGCATTCTCGGAATGGGCGACGTGCTGTCGCTGATCGAGGAAGTCCAGGGGAAGATCGACGAGGAAGAGGCGCAGCGGCAACTGCAGAAAATGACGAGCAATCAGTTCACGCTCGAAGATTTTCGCGCCCAACTCGGTCAATTCAAGAAGCTCGGTTCGATGTCGAAGCTGATGAAGATGCTGCCCGAACAGATGCTCGGCGGGATGCAGTTGTCGGACGAGCAATCCGAGCAGGTCGAAGTGCAGATGAAGCGCACTGAGGCGATCATCGATTCGATGACGCGCCAGGAACGCCGCGACTCCCGCGTCATCGACGCAAGCCGCAAGACGCGAATCGCGAACGGTTCGGGTTCGACCATCTCTGAGGTCAATCAACTGCTTCGCCAGTACGAGCAGATGCGTAAGATGATGCAGCAGATGAACCGCGGCGGTTTGCTCGGGAAACTCGCGGGTCGCGCGATGGGCGGACTCGGCGGAGGCTTGAACGGTCTTCTCGGCGGCGGCAGCGGACTTGGCGGAATGTTCGGCGGCGCCCCGTCATCGAACGATTTCGACAACGATTACGATGAAACTCGCGACACGTTGGCGAAGAAACTGAAGAAGAAGAAGCGCCATAAGAAGAGGCGCTGAAAGTGGTTGGTGGTCAGTGGTCAGTGGTCAGTTTGGCTGTTCCGAGCACATCACCGGATACTTCGAAAAAGAAAGATGGCAGCGCATCAGGCGGTAACTGTCCATCGGGAACTATTTGAAACAAAAAAGAGGCAGTCGAAAGAGGTTTTGTTTGCGAATCAACTGACCACTGACCACTGGCCACCGACAACGAACAACTATGCTAGCAATCAGTCTGATGAGAATGGGCGCGAAGAAATCACCGTTTTATCGCGTCGTGGTGAAGGAAAAACGCTCAAAGCGGGACGGGAAGTACATCGAGAATCTCGGCACGTACAACCCGATGACGAATCCGGCGGAAGTTATGCTCAAGCACGATCGTATCCAGTACTGGATCGGTGTCGGAGCCCAACCGACGGAAACCGTGGCGAGCCTGATCAAACACAATCCGAAACCTGAATAGTTTGGGGTGTTTGGGAAGTTCTGGAAGTCGGGGAAGTTCGGGAAGAGGTCTTCCTGAGATTTCCGGCTATCCGTGGGAAACGCTATGAAGTCTGCGGTTGAAAAGATCATGAAGGCGCTGGTCGCAAATCCCGACGTGGTCGTGGTTGACGAAACGGCGGACGGAAAGAACGTGCACCTGGAGGTTCGCGTCGGCGAGGGCGACATGGGCCGGATCATCGGCCGTGAAGGCCGAACCGTGAAAGCGATCCGAAGCTTGCTGTTTTTTGCCGGCCAAAAGCAGGGGAAACGGTTCCATCTCGACATTGTCGACTAGGAACTGCATGAACGCCGACAACCTCGTTGCGATCGCGCGCATCGTCAAGCCCCGCGGGCTTCGCGGCGAATGCGTCGCGGACATTCTGACGGATTTTCCGGAACGGTTCGCCGAAACGGTCGATGTCGTTGCCCGATCGGCCGCCTGCGATCTGGAGTTGAAAATCACGACCGTGCGGTTCGACAAGAACCGGGTTCTGATCAAGTTTGAGGGCGTCAACGACATCGACGCGGCCGAACAGCTTCGAAACGCCGAGATCTGTGTTCCCGAAGCTCACGCGGTCGAACTTGAAGACGATGAGTTCTTTGATTGGGAACTTGAAGGTTGCCAGGTTGAAACCGTCGACGGTGAACGGATTGGAACGGTTCGCGAACTGATGCGGACCGGCGGAACCGAGATTCTCGTTATCGTTGGTGAAGGTAAGGAATATCTGATTCCGTTCGCCGAGGCGATATGCGTCGTGGTCGACGTTGAAAACAAGCGGATCACGATCGATCCGCCGGAAGGACTATTGGATTTTTGATTGGCGATTTGGGATTTGGGATTCTTCGGCTCGTACGGCAGTCCGAAATCCGAAATCCCATATCCGAAATGAGAATTGACGTTCTAACAATTTTCCCGGAGTTCTTTCGCGAGGTCTTTGATTTTGGAATCATCCGCCGCGCACGCGGAGGCGGGATCGTCGAGATAAACGTTCACGATCTTCGAGATTTCACGCTCGACAAGCACCGGAAGGTTGACGACAGGCCGTTCGGCGGCGGAGACGGAATGGTTCTGATGGCGGAACCTGTATTCCGCGCAATTGAAAATTTGGTTGGGACTGCGGATCGCGGCGAGTATCCTGAGGGGACGCGCGTCGTGCTGCTTTCGCCGCAAGGTCGACCGCTGAAGCAAGAGGTCGCCCGCGAGTTTGCCGAAGGCGGATCGCATATCGTTTTGATCTGCGGACGTTACGAGGGCGTCGACGAACGCGTCAACAAAGCGCTCGTGACGGACGAACTTTCGATCGGCGACTACGTGCTCTCGGGCGGCGAACCGGCGGCTGTGGTAGTGGTCGACGCGATCGTTCGGTTATTGCCGGACGCGCTCGGAAGCGACACGTCGGCAGCGAACGATTCGTTCTCGGACGGTTTGCTCGACTGTCCGCATTACACGCAACCGCGCGATTTCCGCGGCATGCAGGTCCCTGAAGTTTTGCTCGGCGGCAACCACGCCGAGATCGAGAAATGGCGTCATGAAATGGCGCTTGAGAAAACAAAAAAAGTCCGACAGGACCTACTAAAAAAGGAGAATGGCTGTAAGTGAATAGTTCGCGGTTTTGTGAAACTGAGAAACGTCACCTCTCGCCGACAAACAAATGAACCGTTTAGACAGCATCGAACAGTCACAGTTGAAGGAGAACATTCCTTCGTTTCAGCCCGGCGACACCCTGAAAGTGCACGTCCGCATCAAGGAAGGAAACAAAGAGCGACTTCAGGTATTTGAAGGCGTCTGCATCGCGCGCAAGCACGGCGGTGCGCGTGAAACGATAACCGTTCGTAAGGTCAGCTTCGGAATCGGCGTTGAGCGCATCTTCCCGCTTCACGCGACGATCGTCGATCGCATCGACGTCGTCCGCCGCGGCAAGGTCCGTCGCGCGAAACTTTACTATCTCCGCGCCCTTCGCGGCAAGGCGGCGCGTATCAAGGAACGGGATTTCCGCAACAAGAAGCACCAATAGTTCGAT
>JAKQII010000017.1 GCA_029557535.1 Acidobacteriota bacterium | reverse complement strand
TCTGCTGACCTTCGTTCGGCGAAAAAACCACTGAATCCCCCTGAGTGAGCACGCTTTACCGCTCCTCTTTCGGCGCGACGGCAAGCCGCGCGCGCCAGGTTGCGTTTTTTGGCAGCCAAAGGAGAAACCAATGAGATATATCTTAGGAACAGTGATCCTCGTCGTTTCCGTCGCGGGTATCGCCCTCGGAGACTGCACAGACGCGGAGAAATCGTCGCTCGAGGCGATCGATCGTTCGTGGGCCGCCGCCAATGAAAAGGGTGACCGCGCGGCGCTGATGAATATTCTTGCCGACGACTATAAGGCGTTGCCGGGAATGCTCGACAAGAAAACTACGATCGAAAATTCGATGGCCGCCTTCGAACGCGAAAAAGCGAGCACCGAACCGAAAGACGAAGTGTCTTACGACCGCTATTCGATCACTTGCGCCGGCAACACCGCAACGATGATCCACCGCAGCATCATCAAAACTCAGAACGGCGCCGGCGGAAGGCCCGAAACGATCTGGGCCCGAAGTATTCATGTGTTTGAGAAGCGCGGTGGAAAGTGGCAGGTCGTCAGCACCACCGGCAACGATATGGACGACGCGATGACCGTTGCCTACCTCGAACAGGATTGGAACGACGCGAATCTTAAGCGAGACAAAGCCTGGTTTGAAAAGAACTTCGCGCCCGATTACGTGAGCGTAAGTTCACTCACGGGAAAGATCGCGGGCAAGTCGGATGACATCATGGACGCGGTCAATGACAAGTCGACGGTGGAACTGACGGAGACGACCGGACTCTCCGTGAACGTCGACCGCAATGTCGCGATCGCGGTCGGAACCTACCGTTGGAAAGGAAAGGACGAAAAGGGAGTTGCGTATGATCACAAGATCCATTTCATCGATACCTGGGTCAAACGCAACGGACAATGGATGGTGCTGGCCTCGGCCGGATCGGTGATCCGATAGCGGTCAGAAGTTGCAGAAACATTAACTCAGAAGGGTTCTCCGCGAACCCTTTTCTATTTGGCGAACTCGATTCCTCTCAAATTGCACGTCATTGACGCCGCAGAACCGCAGGCGGTATATTTTCCTCAAATCCGAAAATCCGATGCCGAAACGTACCGAAATGAAGAAAGAGAACTTCCGTATCGCGATCGCTGCTGTGACTCTGTTGAGTCTCGTGTTGCCTGCGGTATTGTTCGGACGGAATTCGCCATCAGACTCTTCCAAGAACTCGGTCAAGGTCGCGGCGGAGCGCGTACCAGAAGGCTGCGTTGACGGCTGGGACACAAATTTCTCGATCAGCGGCACGGACGGTGAGGTCCGGGCGATCGTGCCCGACGGCCTGGGGAACGTTTATGTCGGCGGAAGCTTTACCGCGATCGGAAACATCGCCACGCGCGGGATCGCCAAGTGGGACGGAACAAACTGGTCCGACGTCGGCGGCGGAGTCAGCGGCGGCAACGTCCTGGCGATCGCGGTTTCGGGCACGGACGTTTACATCGGCGGAGCGTTCACGTCTGCCGGCGGCGTCCCCGCTAACCGGGTCGCAAAGTGGAACGGGAGTTCGTGGTCGGCAATGGGCGCCGGGCTCGGTTCGGCAAGTTTTCTCGAAAATGTCTACGCGCTGACGGTCTCCGGCAGCGACGTGATCGCCGGCGGAACTTTCACCGCGGCAGGCGGATTTCAGGATCGCATCGCACGTTGGGATGGGAATTCGTGGACCGGACTTGGAACCGGGATGGACAGCGACGTTCTGGCTTTGGCGGCATCCGGCGGCAATATTTACGCGGCCGGACGATTCAGCACGGCGGGCGGTGTTCCGGCAAGCCGGGTCGCGATGTGGAACGGTACGACCTGGGCTCCGATGGGAACCGGCGTCGGCGGACATGCGCACGCGTTGGCGGTAATCGGCACCGACGTATATGTCGGCGGCGGTCTCAGTTTTGCCGGTGGGAATCACCTCGCCAAATGGAACGGAACGACCTGGACATCGGTCGGCGGCGGGATCGGCGACGCACAGATCGGCTTCACGCCCGTTCTCTCGTTTGCCGTTTCGGGTACCGATCTCTACGTCGGCGGTGCGTTCCTCAGTGCCGGCGGATCGACGAGCATCGTGCGCGTGGCAAAATGGAACGGTTCCGCGTGGTCGGCGCTCGGCAGCGGAATCGGTGGGTCCAGCACGTCGGTCGAGGCACTGGCGGTCTGGAACGGGACGCTTTTCGCCGGAGGTGATTTCAACACGGCAGGCGGCACTGCGGCGCGGACGCTCGCAAAATGGAACGGCAGTTCGTGGTCCGCATTTGACGGTACGAGCCTCAACGCCACCGTTTATGCCGTCGCGGCTTCAGGCACCGATGTTTATGTTGGCGGAAACTTCACGGGCGCCGGGAGTCTCGCCGTCAACCGGATCGCAAAATGGAACGGGACGTCTTATTCCGCGCTCGGGTCGGGAACGTCGGGTATCGTCACGGCGGTCGCGACCGCGGGAAATGACGTCTACGTCGGCGGCTCCTTTGTCACGGCCGGCGGTCTGACGGTAAACAATATCGCCAAGTGGAACGGTTCGACGTGGAGCGCCCTCGGCTCCGGCGTGAATTCGTCGGTACGCGCCATCAAGGTTGTCGGCGAGGACGTTTACGTCGGCGGCAATTTCACGATCGCGGGCGGCGTCGCGGCCAACCGGATCGCGAAATGGAACGGCACCTCTTGGAGCGGTCTCAATTCCGGGATCATCGGCAGCAGCGTGAGCTCGATCGAAACGCTGAACGGCGATCTTTACGTCGGCACCGAATACACGACGATCGACGGACCAAACTATTTCCTCAAGTATGACGGAACCGCCTGGACGGCGCTCGGAGCCGGAATGACCTTCGGCGGCGTCACCTCGCTGGCGGTCGTCGGAAACGACATTTACGTCGCGGGCGGCTTCACGGCGGTTGGCGGAGTATCGGCGGCGCGCGTCGCAAAATGGAACGGGACGTCGTGGTCCGCGCTCGGATCCGGAGCGCCCGGAAATTCAAATATCATCAGGGTCGCGGCGTCAGGCACGGATGTCGTCGTCACGGGCGACTTCACGATCGCGAACGGAGGACCGGCCGACCGCATCGCGCGCTGGAACGGTTCATCGTGGTCCCCGTTCGGGACGGGACTGAGCGGTAACGGAACCGCACTTGCGGTTGCGGGCGACGCGATCTACGCCGGCGGCGATTTTACATCGGCCGGCTGCAATCTGTCGCCGTTCTTCGCCCGTTGGCGCGGAACGCGATGGCTCGGCTCAGCCGGTACCGACTGGCACACGACCGGAAACTGGTCGGGTGGCTCGATTCCGGCGGCCGGCGCCGGAGTGACGATTTCCGAAAGCGACGCCTCGATCACGTCGGCCGATGTGACACTTTCAAGTCTGATCGTTTCCGGACGCACCCTGACGATCGGAAGCGGTCGGACGGTGACCGTCAACGGGCGCTTCGAACTTCAGAACGCGACGCTGAACGGTGCGGGGACATTGATCGTGAACGGCGACTTGATCCTCGCTTCGGGCACGATCAGCGGGCTTTCGGGCGTCACCGCGAATGGCCAGCTTTATCTGAACGGAACGATCACCGGCACCGGCGGCGTCACGGTCTCGGCCTGCCGCACATCCGCGATCTCCGGCGGCGGGGGATCGAGTTTCGTCGATTCTCCGCTGACGCGGTGCGTGAATTCATCGGGAATATTCCGTTTCCCTGTCGGGTCGAACGGCGTTTATGCTCCGGTCGAGGTCTCGGGAATCCCCGGGAGCGGAGTTTTCACGGTCGAACCGAAAACCGGACCGTTTTCGGGAGCGGCGACCGGCCTTCCGGCGAACCGGCTTCAGCGTTGGTGGAATCTGACGAGCGGCGTCGGACAGGCTGACGTGGTCTTCGTCTACAGTGACGCCGAGATCGTCGGTGGCGAAACGCGCTATAAGGTCTTCACCATCGACGGCGGCACGGCGACGAGGCAGACGACGACGCTCAACACCGTCTCGAACCGTGCAGCGATCGGCGGAATGACATCTTTCGGCGCATTCACGATGGCCGAAGCCCCGCAGACAACGGACACGATGACCGGACGCGTCGTCGGCGCGAGCGGACGCGGAGCGTGGCGGGTCCTGGTCACGCTGACCGAACCCGGCGGGAATATCCGCTACACCTACACCAATCCTTTCGGATATTACCGTTTCCCGAATATCACGACCTGGGAAACGTACACGGTGAAGGTCCAGGCGAAACGCTACAAGTTCACCACGAGTTCGGTCACGCTTGAGTATCCGGACGACGTCCCGGGAGTCAATTTCTTCGCAAACAACCGTTAGGCCGAACCGGGAATTCGGATTTCGGAATTGGGATTTGGGATTGCCGCCCGTTGTTGAGGAATGCCGGACATTTCCGCCTTCGGTTCCGACCGCTGCTGACTTATTGCTAACTCGGAAATAGCTGAGAGCTGACAACGCTTAGCTGAAAGCCGTCCGACCATTGTTCACCGACCATGGTCCACCTTCGCCGCGCAGTAGCGCGCCGTTGAACGGCTCACTGCTCGCTGAAAAAGTTTGACTCTGGTCCGATGCGGTTGTACGATGTGGGCGTAACGAATTGCCAACCTGTCCGGACTTGAGCCGTTCATTCATAAGGTCTTCATTTTTAATCACAGAAGGAGGCCGGACAGAAAATGAGAAAATTCAGTTTCGTGTGGTTGATCGCGCTCGCGCTTTGCTTTCTAGCGGGCTATGCGGCGTATCAGACCGCGGTGATCGTCAGGGACGTCGTCCTCGGACCCGATTCCGACTGCCAGTCGCAATCCGATGCAGGTTGCCGCAAGTTCGAACTTCTGCCCAAACGGCACTCAGACCGCCGATAGTCATCATTTCCAAATCAAACGGGCCTCGGCCGAAATGCCGCCAAGGCCCGCGTTTGCCTTAATTGAACCCGGACTACGGATTCCTGGTCCTTGCCCGCGAATTCCCGCCAATCAACACGCATCTGACAAAACAGCGGATCTGGACACGTGACCGGAATCCGCCGCCCTCGGTTTGATTCGCGTTCAATGGCGTAAATTCGCGGACAGCACCTTTTTTCGACTAAGAAAATCTTGGCTTTCAAAGCGACGGCTGTTTGAGAACATCCGCCAGCCCTTTCAAACGGACGGCGTTCGCGCCGTTTGACGTCTGACCGGCCTTCGGTTCGATCGTTTTCGCGAGCTTCTTAAGGTTTTCCTTCTGTTTCTTACCAAGCTTCGAATTCTCGGCATCGGTGATCGCACTTCGGATCGACGCGATCTCGTCGGACGGCAGTCCGTTCGAACGTTCGAGCTGATCAAGATACGCCTTCGCGACGACAAGCCGGTTCGGCCAGACGATCCGCTGCTGGTTCTGAACGTTGAGTTCCGAGACTTTAACAGACTTGGCCGCATCGATCTCGTTCCGCGTCAACTGAGCCGTCGGAGTGATTTCGAAGACATCGAGTCCTCGGGCGATCTCCGAACCGTAAATGTAGCCGTTGTACCAATACGACGACCAATATCCGCCCAGGAAAAGCATCTTCGAATCGAGCGCGCCGCGGTCAAAATACGCGATCTCGACCGGCTTTGCGGAATCCGTAAAGTCCACGATCGAGATTCCGCCCTGATACCAGGCCTGGACCTTGATGTCGCGCCCCGGAACCGGAACCAGGGATCCGTTGTGAGCGACGCAGTTTTCGCTGTCGCCCTGAGCGGCCGGAATCTTGTAGTAGCTCTGGAAATTGAGTTTTCCGTCGTTGAGATTGAAGATCGCGTCCGCGCCCCAGACGTTCGGGTCGTTCTCGCGACACCGGGCGCCGAGTCCGCCGCCCCATTCGTCCGTAAAGAGAACCTTTTTCCCGTCGTTCGAGAATGTCGCCGAATGCCAGTAAGCGTAATTCGGATCGTTGACGGCGTCGATGCGCTTCGGATTCGCCGGATCGCGGATATCAAGCAGGATCCCGTTTCCTGAACAAGCGCCGGCCGCCAATCCGATCTCTGAAAACACGGTGATATCGTGGCATTGATCCGTGTCCTGGGGGCCTTTCGCGTCGTGCGATCCGCCGTCGTTGAGACCGTTGATCGCACCCGACCTCGGGTCGATGAACACCCGCGGACTCGAAACTACCGCCGCATTCTGCGGGGCCGCTACCGGAACCTTGATGACGTCGATCCGGAAAAGCGCCGTGTTCGGATTCTTATCGGGAGTCCCAGACGAGCAACCGCCAAGTTCCTCTTCCTGCCGGACGAATGAAGTTCCGGAGACATAAACATAGACGTTCTTCTTGTCTTTCGGGTCAACGACGAGCGTATGCGTGTGCGATCCACGGCAGGTCTGAACCGCACCGACCTGCTTCGGGTTTCTGATGTCGCTGATGTCGAAGATACGGACGCCGCGGAAACGATCCTTCTGAGCGGCCGGAATCCCCTCACCCTGCTGGCCGCTCGCCGCGGGCGGATCGGGCGGAAAGCCGTCGACGCTGCAGTCGAGACGGCCGTTCGGCATCTCGACCGACATGAACATCAGGTTCTTGAAGACCGACACGTCGCCCTGCCCGCCGGGGCATACCATCGAGGTCAGGAGTTTCGCCTTGTCGGGCGCCGATATGTCGTAGATGTTGACGCCGTAGAAGTTGCCCATAAACAGGTGATTTCCCTGAAACGCCAGATCGGAATTCGCGAACGCAAGCTGCGCGATCATGATCTGGAAACCTTTCGGGAGTTTCGAAAAATCGGCGAAACCGAGCTTTCCAAGCGTATCCTTGACCTTCGGATCGTCCGCGTTGTCGGATCCAAGCTGGAACGCGTTCGGTTTCTTGAAAAGCTGCAGATGCTTGATCCCGCTTGAAACCTCACCCGCGTCGTACCAGCCGGGCGTCAGTTTCGCGCGCGGGTCGTTTGTGTCGGCGCCGGTCATCCCCGCGGGGAGTTTGGGGGCCGGTTCAAGATCTTGGGCGAACGATGTTGCGGCGAACGACGCGGACATCGATATCACGAGCGCAAAAAGTTGAAATCGTTTCATGGCGTTTATTTTTACGGCAATTTCTCCAGAAGGTTCTGCATGATCCTGATCTCGGACCGCTGTCCGCTATCAACGTCGGTCGCAAAATTGAAAATTTCGGCGTCCTGGCCGGCGCCGGCGGTACTGAAAAGGTCCTTTACCATGACGAGCGCGCCGCCATGATGCTGGATCATTCCTCTCAAGAACAAACGATCGAAGTCGTTTCCCTTGGCTTCACGCAATTCCTGCATCTGGGCGTCTGTCAGCATTCCCGGCATCCGGTGCGAATGGTGCTTCATCGGCATTTCCGACATCTCCGGCGTCTCGTCGTCCTTTGACATTCCGGGCATCTCTTCGGACTGGCCGCGCGCCCGCAACCATCGCTTCATGAAGTTGATCTCGTCGGACTGCGACTGGCTGATCCGTGCGCCGAGCAAACGGACGTCCTTGTTTTCCGTCCGCGATTCGATCAGCGCCGTCATTTCGACGGCCTGAGCGTGGTGCATGATCATTCCCTGCATGAATTCAACGTCCTTTTGGGCAAGCGGCGGAAGTTTCGCGGTCGTGTTCGACGGCAAAACCTTCGTCGACTCACCCGGGCGACCCGGCTGAACGATCACGGGTTCGTCCGTTTGCTGGCAAACGACGGTCCGGGGCGAGGTCGCGAACAGTGCCGCGACGACGGCGACGCAAAGGGCGGAAGGCCTCAAGAAAGTTCGGATCTTCATAAAATGACACTGGCAACTGATCGTGGAGCCCCATTATGACACAGAATGTCGCTTCGAGTCCCACCCCTCCCATTTTCGATTTTGGATTTGCGATTTGGGATTGCGGAAAGTTGCGCGATCCTGGAATCTTGGAATCCCTGGAATCTTGGAATCCCTGGAATCTCTGGAATCCCTGGAATCTTGGAATCCCTGAAATCTCTGGAATCCCTGGAATCCCGGAACTCTGGAATTTATCGGCGAATGGGGTTACCCTAAGCAAAAAGGATCGAAGGAGGCGAATATGGATCGACGCGAGTTCTTGGAACGATTGGCAGGAGCCGGCGGAGCATATTTCCTTTCCCCGCTTGCCGCGGCATGTCAGTCGCGGACGCCGTTGCCTCCGGGAGTGCGTGCGAAGATCGCCTTCGTCAAGACATCGGATCGCGCCGCCGGCGTCAAGAAAGCGATCGATCTGCTGAAACTCGATTCCTTCAAGAACAAGACCCTCTTCGTCAAGCCCAACTACAACAGTGCCGACATCACGCCGGGATCGACCCACAACGACACGCTCGTCGCGATGATCGAGAAATTACGCGACGCGGGCGCCAAAGGATTCACGATCGGCGACCGCAGCGGGATGGGCAACACAAAAGCGGTCATGGAAGCCAAGGAGACCTTCCGGGTCGCAAAGGACCTCAAAACGGACACCGTTGTTTTCGACGAGCTCACCGACGCCGATTGGGAACTCTTCAAGCCTGAAGGAATGAACTGGTCGCGCGGATTCGCACTTCCGAAACCGGTCCTGCGCGCTGACGCGGTCGTCCAGACCTGTTGTCTGAAGACCCACCGGTTTGGAGGGCATTTCACGCTCTCGCTCAAGAATTCGGTCGGACTCGCCGCCAAACAACTGCCGGGCGACAACTACAATTTCATGCGCGAACTGCATTCGTCGCCGAACCAGCGGCGGATGATCGCGGAAATAAACGCGGCGTACAAGCCGTCGCTGGTCGTTCTCGACGGTGTCGAGGCGTTCACAAAGGGCGGACCGGACAAGGGAGATATCGTCAATTCGGAGGTCATCATCGCCGGCACGGACCGCATCGCGATCGATGCGGTCGGCGTCGCGATCTTGCGTCATTTCGGCACGACGCCCGAGGTTTCGAAAGGAAAGATCTTCGAACAGGAACAGATCGCGCGCGCCGTCGAACTCGGGCTCGGGGTAAAGTCGCCGGATCTGATCGATTTCATTACTCCCGACAAAGCGAGCAACGAATACGCGGATCTGATCAAGAAGCAGTTTGCATGACCAGTGGTCGGTGGTCAGTGGTCAGAGTTTGGAGTTCCGCGTTTACGCGGCCCGGCTTTGCCGTATTTGTATCCGTCGCCGACGGCGACGCCTATTAAAGCCCGGGGTACGGCGAAACAAACCCCGGGTTCCGGGTCGTCAAGAATTCCCGTCGCTGAAGGCGACCCATCTTATCCGGATCGCGACGTCGCTTTCAGCAACGATTGAAATCCGGCCCGTACACCCAGGGTTCGCTTCGCTTCACCCTGAGCTCTAACATTCATCGCCTTCGGCGACCAGCGATTCCACCGTAAACACGTAGGAAAAGCCGGAAAGAGAGCCAAGCTAGCAAGAGATAGTCTCAATTACTGTTTATGCCGCGATTGATCTTGAATCCTGAATCGTGACTTTTGAACCTTGAATTTGAATATGAAGAATGCATACCGACATATCCTGTCAACGATAATTCTCTGTTTCGTGGCGATCTCCGTTTTCGCCCAGCCGCGGCAGCAGCCGGATCCGGAACTGATCAAGAAACGCTTCGCGATCGAGAACGAGCTGCAGTCGGTCGCAGTCGTCGAGCGCAAGGTGATGGTCACGATGCGCGACGGCATCCGCGTCGCCGCGGACATCTATCGTCCGAAAGACACGTCGAAGAAATATCCGACGATCTTTTCGCGAACGCCGTACAACTTCAATTTCTGGGATGTCAGGCTCGGCGCGCCGCGCGACATGTCGACGCAGCTCGACGCCGTCAAACGCGGCTACGCGTACATTGTCATGAACGAGCGCGGGCATTTCTTCTCCGAAGGCAATTACGACATTCTCGGCGCTCCGATTTCGGACGGCGAAGACGCGGTAACCTGGATCACGTCGCGTCCGTGGTCGAACTGCAAGCTTGGTACGATCGGCTGCTCCTCGACGGCCGAATGGCAAATGGCGGTCGCATCGCGCGGCAATCCCGGTTTCACGACAATGATTCCGCAAGGCTTCGGAGCCGGTGTCGGTCGTGTCGGCCCGTATTACGAGCAAGGAAACTGGTACCGCGGCGGCGCGATCCAGATGCTTTTCATCGCGTGGCTTTACGGCGAGCAGAACCAGGTCCGTCCGATGTTCCCCGCAAACCTGACCCGGGAAGATCTGATCCGCGCCT
>JAKQII010000003.1 GCA_029557535.1 Acidobacteriota bacterium | reverse complement strand
AGTCGGACGGAAGACGGTCGGATCAAAACGGCCGTCACCGTCGTAATCGCCGGGTGCCGGGATATCGCCGTTCAAACCGAACGGGAATGAGTAAAATGACTCGTCTTCGCTCCTGAGGATGTACCAAAAGCCGTCCGACGGACGCCAGAAGGCGACGTCGGCTCGGCCGTCGCCGGTGTAATCGCCTTGAACGGGTATGTCGGTCGAGGTCCCGAATTGGAAAGCGCGGTTGCCCCCGTCCGAACTGCGCCGATACCACCATTGACCGACCGAGGGACGGAAAATCGCGATGTCCGCACTGCCGTCGCCGTCATAATCCGCAACGACCGGTTTGTCGCCGTTGGCGCCGAATTGGACGATCGAAATGCCTTCCGATGACTGCTGGATGTACCAGGTTTGAGTCGATGGGCGGAAAACAGCCGGATCGGCACGTCCGTCACCATCGAAATCCGCGGCGACCGGAATGTCTCCGGAAGTCCCGAACGGGAAGCTGTAAAACGAATAATCTTCGGAACGCAGGACAAACCACTCGCCGTTCGCCGGTCGGAAGAACGCGATGTCCGTTTTGCCGTCACCCGTGAAATCTGCGGATGCAAGTTGATCCGAGCCTTGGCCGAATTGAAAAGCACGATTCCCGCCGTCAAAGCTGCGGAGATACCACCATTCACCGTTTGACGGGCGAAAGATCGAAATGTCGGTTTGCCCGTCGCCGTCGAAATCAGCCGTCAGATTATTGAGACGCGAAGTCGTTGTCGTAACTTCGAGCGTGAAATTCGAGATGCTGCCGATGTCGCCCAATTCGTCGTCAACGACGTAGAGCTTCCAGATGCCGTTCGGGTTCGTGCCGTTGAAGACATCGAGGCTCGCCGGGCCGTAATTTGCCGAGCCCGGACCCGGAGCCGGAAAAACATCGATCGCGCCGGGCTCGATGTTGGCCGGGCCGTCGCCGTTGAACGGTTTGTAAATTCCGCTCGGCGCGTTGGTGGTTGGGAAATTGGCACCTGCCGCTTGATCGAAAATATATGTTCTTCCTGTAACGCCGGGATTGCCGCCGCCGGCATCCGACATCAGAATTGTGCGCTGGCCCTGCGGCCCTACGAGCAGAATATCCAGATCACCGGGAAACGTGTGCGTAAGATTCGTCAGAGTGACCCGCACTTTCGTAACCGTGCCGGTCAGCCCGTTGATGTCGGCAATCGAAGGATAATTCGACGGCAGACCCGGCGGATTGCCGTTGGCGGTGCGGTCGGCTGGAAATATCCCGTTGAAATTCGTAAAACCCTGTTGCGGGTCGCCAAGCAGTCGGGATAAAAAGATGTTCGGTCCTTGAGGGCCTGAAACGATGATCTTGCCGTCCGCCTGAACGGCAACCGCCCGTGCCCAAGTATTTGTATAGTTGGAAGCAGGAAACGTAAATATCCCGTCGCCGTGAAACGATGTATCCAATGAGCCGTTGGAGGTAAAGCGTATAAGCGCGGTAGTGTTAAGGTCTCGTCTTTCGGTAACAATTATTTTGCCGTCCGGCTGAAGTGCGGCGGCTGTGGTTTCCTCGAACGCCGCGTCATTCGTCGTGGTTATTCCATCGACATCAAAACTCGTATCCAACGATCCATTCTGGTTATACCGAACGACTGCGGCATCCAGATTCCCCCCTGTGTTTCGGGTATTGCCCGTGGCAAGTATCTTGCCATCCGCCTGAATCAGCACTTGATCGAGCAGATCATCTTGCCGGATCGAAGTTGTCAGTTTGCCATCCGTATCAAATGTCGGGTCAAGCGCGGCGTTCGGAGTGATTCGATACAAAGCGAAATCTGAAAAATTACCGCCGTCCGTAACTCCGCCGGCGAGAATATTGCCGTCGGGTTGAATGGCAACGGAGGTAAAAGTATCAAAGGCATTAAGCGAATATGTTAAGTAGCCCAAGCCGGTCGGACCAAAGTTTGCATCCGGCGTTCCGTTCGCATTAAAGCGGACGAGAAAAAAGTCAACATTGGGAAAAGTTCCGGTATTGCCAACCACGATTATTTTGCCGTCCGGCTGAATCGCAATATCAAAAATACTTTGGTTAAGCGGCAGAGCCAAAGTGGCAACACCGTCGCCGTCGAAAGTCGTATCGGGTGAGCCGTTACTATTGAAGCGAGCCAATGCAAGATCCGTGTCTCCGGGCAATGCTATACCGGCAACGACTATTTTGCCGTCTGTTTGAATGGCGAGCGCATTCGCTTGTTGCAAACTCGGAACTTGCGCCAAACCGTCGCCGTCGAATGTGTTGTCGGGTGTGCCGTTCAAATTAAACCGGGCAACTTCAAATCCATCCATTCCGATAACAACCGCTTTGCCGTCGGGCTGAATTTCGATGTCGCCATTACCCCCGGTCCCGGTAACCGTTGAATAGAAGACCTTGCCGCCGCTGCCGAAGTTTTGGTCAAACTGGCTGGCTGCTCCGTCCGCTTCCATTGGATCGAAGAGAACCATGCCGGCCAACAGATTAAGTCCGACAAACATTCCAACGGCTTGATTCAAAAGACGCGCGATACGTTCTCTGTCCATTCTGATCGTTTTCATAAATGCTCCGTTACAGTGGTTTCCGCATTCGGACACCGAGCATCGCCTCAAGTTCAAATAGACTGTCTTTCAGCAAAAAGCTGCGCGCGCCGGCAGCAAATGCTTCGGCACGAATTTCCTCATCGTCAAACGCCGTGACCATACAAACATTTGCGGCCGGGAACGCGGCGATGATCTCGCGGGTCGCGCTGACGCCGTTCTTTCCGGGCATTTGCCAATCCATCAACACCCAGTCCGGCAGATGTTGCCGATAGAGTTCAAGCGCCTCGAGACCGTCCGCACATTCGTATATCTCGCTGACCGGATCCGGAAGATACTCGCGTACGATCTTTCGGACGCTTTCGTTGTCATCGACAATAAGAACTTTCATCAGCTTGGCTCAGGTTAGCGTCAAAATGCGGCAATGGAAATTAGCAGTTCCGCGTAATTTTCATACGCAGAAGTGCGTATTTCGAACCGCAAGTGTCCGCACCTGATCTTGCCCGGGGGACGCGAAACGGTCGCCGGACCGTGATCGGTTTGATCTCAGGATTAGATCGTGCGGCGTATTTTCAGAGAAATTCGGATTTGTGAAGAACTGCGAATTTCAGCAGTGCGTGGCTGCCCTGAAGTTCGAGCTTTCGGCAAATATTCTGGCGGTGTTTTTCGATCGTGCGCGGGCTGAGGAAGAGCTTTTCGGCGATCTCCCTGCTCGAAAAGCTCTCCGCGATCATCTTCAGAACCTTGCGTTCGGTCGGCGACAGATCGGCGATCGTCGGGCGCGCCCGGGCAAGCCCGATAGCGCGGCGGCTCCGGTCGATCAGAAACTTTGTCAGTGCGTGGCTCGCGAAGTGCTCGCTGCGCGCAACCATCTTGACGCATTCGACGATTTCACCGAGCGCGCTGTCCTTGAGCACAAATCCCTTCGCGCCGAGGTCGATCGCCTCGTTGAAAAGATCTTCGTCGCGGTGCATCGTCAGGAAAACGATTTCCGTCGCGAGTTTTCTCCGGATTATCTCGCGCGCCGCCGCGATCCCGTTCATTTCCGGCATGTCGACGTCGAGGATCGTCACGTGCGGTGCGTGGGCTTCGGCGGCCGCGAGCGCCTCGAGACCGTTCGAAGCTTCGGCGACGACCCGGAGGCGCTCGTCTTCTTCGATGATCTCTCGCAGTCCTTTGCGCACGATCGGATGGTCGTCGGCGATGATCAGGGTTATTTGTTCCATGCTTTTTGATTCATCAACGGTGGTAGCCCGGCACCGGTACCTTGAGCCCGATCCTGGTTCCCGCGCCCGGCGTCGATTCGATCGAAATCTCCGCACCGAGTATCTGCGCCCGTTCCTCGAGGCCGACAAGCCCAAGTCCGCCTTGTGGGCGGTCCGACAGGTCGAAACCCTTCCCGTTGTCTTCGATCGAGATCAAGACCCTTCCGAGGTTGCGTTTTATCCTGACGATCGCCTCCGACGCGTCCGAATGCTTGACGACGTTACCGAGCGATTCCTGGACGATGCGATAAATACAGATCTCCTGCGATTCGCTGAATATGCCGTCGATCGGATCGACCTCGCTGTCGATCTCGATCACGCCGGCGAGTTTCTTTATCATCGCCTTGATCGCTTTCGTCAGCCCGAGACTGTCGAGGAGTCGGGGACGCAGATTGTTCGTGATCTCGCGTACTTCCTCAAGCGCCTCCGACGCGGTCTCGGAGATGTTCGAGAGTTCCTTCGACACCCGTTCCGGATCGTCGCCGCGGCTGAGTCCGAGCATCGCCCGGTTCTTGATCACGACCAGATTCTGCCCCAATCCGTCATGGAGGTCCACCGCGATGCGCTTGCGTTCGGCCTCCTGCGATTCGATCAATCGCCTCGAGAACGTCGTTTTTGCCTCGGCCACCGCGCGGAGCCTTCTGACGCGCGCGTCGTAGAGCGTCCCGATGATGAGAATCGCCAGAATGATGCCAAACAGACGGAACCACCACGTCTGGTAAAAATACGGACGGACGACGATTGTGACCGCGTCGCCTTTTGTATCCCACACTCCGTCTGAGTTGCCTGCGACGACGCGGAACGTATAACTGCCCGCCGGGAGATACGAATAATCGACGCTGCGCCGGGTTCCGGCTTCGATCCAGCTGTCTTCAAGCCCCTCGAGCCGGTAACGGAACTTGATCTGCGCCGATCGCTTGAGGCTCAGGCCGGTGTATTCGATCGCGACGTTGGACCGGCCGGCTTCGACCTCGATTGCCCGGCGGGCATCGCGTATCGCGGGTTTTCGGTCGATCGAGACGTTCTCGATCAGCGCCGGTGGCGGTTCGGTATTCGCGCCTTCGGCGTTCGGATCGACGATCGCGACGCCGCCCATCGTCGCGAACCAAAGCCTTCCGTCGCGGGTTTTCACCGCGGCGGGATTGCGGCCGCCGTTGCATTCGACGTTGAGCATTCCGTCCTTTTCGTCATACGCGACGCTGTTGAGTTTCGGGATCCGGCCGTCGGCGAGATCGTTCAGTTCCTGTTTGCTGACGCGATGGATCCCGCGGTTTGACGACATCCAAAGATTGCCGCGGCCGTCTTCGAGGATCGCGAAGACGCCGTTGTTGAACAGCCCGTTCTCGACGCGATAGTTGAAGAATTTTCCGTCCTTGTAGCGCACCAGGCCGTCGCCGTAGGTTCCGAACCACATCACGCCGTCGGCGTCCTCGTAGATGGCGCGGACGAATCCCTGCGGGCTGCCTTCAACGTCGGCGAAGTTCGTGAACTTGCCGTCCTTGAAGAGCGACAATCCGTCGTACGTCCCAAGCCACAGGTCGCCCGCGCGGTCGAAGCGGAGTGTGATGATCGCGTTGCTTCTCAGGCCATCGGCCACGGTGTAGTGCGCCGTCTCCGTTTCATTTGTGTATTTCAGAAGTCCGGTCTCGGTCGCGACCCAGACATTCCCGTCGCTGTCTTGCGCAAAATCCGTAGCGCCGTTTGGGAGGTCGCCTTTGCCGATGCGCGTCACCGTTGAGGGTTCATCGAATCGCCCGAATCCGCCTTCGCCCTGATATCCGAGCCAGATCTGGCCGCGACTGTTCTGCCAGAGGCCGCGCATATAAAGAGGAAATCCCGCCGAATACTTGAGCTTCAGATCTTCAACCGCGCCGTTCCGGAACCGGTTGACGCCCTGGACGGTTCCGATCAGAACATCGCCGGCGGCCGTTTCCAGCAACGGATACACCTCGTTGCGGTTGAGACCGTCTTTCACCGAGAGCGTAGTGATCAGTTTTTTTCGGATTCGGCGCAAGCCGACGGGAGTCGCAAGCCAGATATTGCCTTCCCGATCAGTCTCCCCGCGCGTCACTGCGAACTTCTCGCCAAGATCATAGACCACGGATCGGCCGGCGAGGAACTTGACGAGTTTTGTGTTTGGGCTTCGCGCCGGATCAGTGCCGCCGCAAGCGATCCAAACGCCGCCACCCGGATCGTCAAAGATCCATTGGGGGTCCAGACCGGCAATCTCCGGAAAATCGGTGATCGGGTAGGTATGAACGGTTCCGCTCGACAGCCAAACGAAACGATCGGAGAGTCTGATCCAGAGATCTCCCCGATATCCGTGAAACGCATCCGTACCGCCGCGTGAGAACAGCTCTCGCGGAAGCGCAAACTTATAGGTGATTACCCTGTCTTCCCAGAATTGCGTCGCCTCATTTTCGGAAAAAACCCATTTTGATCCTGACAGCGCGTAGAAGACGCGTTTGACGCCCGGTTCCAACGGTTCGACGGCAGCGAAGACTCCGTCCCGCAAATAAAATGATCCCGCGCCGGATTCGATCATCGCTTGGCCCGATTGGTCGCGGACGAGAGTGATCGGCCCGTCGGATATGCCCTTCATCTGAAACGAAGCAAACGCGCCGTTCTGATAGACAGTGACGGCGCCGTTTTCGGTGACCGCCCAGATCTTGCCCTCCGGATCGGCGTAGATCCCCGAGAACCGGTTGTTGACGATGCCCTTCGTGTTTCCCTTGTCGAAAACCGTAAACCGAACGCCGTCGAACCGGGCGAGCCCGTCGAACGTTGAAAGCCAAAGATAGCCGTCAGGCGTCTGCGCGATCCCGGTCACCGTATTCTGCGGCAGCCCGTTGGCCGTCGTCCACGCGTCGAGCCCGTATTCCTCAGCAATGGCAATCGATGCCGCGAAGACGATCGCGCAAACGACGGCGATCCCGCGCACGAACGCGCAGACGATCTGATGAGCGGATCTGGTTCGATGAAAGGACATTTCCGGTTGCAGTGATTAACCGCAAAGCCGGAAGGAAAGTCAAGGAGACGGGAGCAGAGCTGGGCAGCTATTCCAAGATTC
>JAKQII010000357.1 GCA_029557535.1 Acidobacteriota bacterium | reverse complement strand
CGATCGGGAAAACGAATTTCTCGGGAACGATCGGATCGCCGGGTGGTCCGCTGAAATCGAAAAATTGAAAAAGATCTGCAAGCCGCCTGAAAATGGCTACTTATGGCCGCAAAACAGAGTTTAATTGGACACAAGTGATTTGGGATTTCGGATTTTGGACTTCGTACTTTCGACTCCGTACTCCGGACCACCGACCACTGACCACTGACCACTGACCACTGTTATGAAAGTTACCGTTTACGAAAAACCTACCTGAACGACGTGCCGTAATCTGGCTAAGTTGTTTCGTGAAAACAACATCGAATTCGACCGCGTCAATTACTTCATCGATCCCCTTTCGGAGGATCAGCTTCGCTCGCTATTGAAAAAGGCCGGGCTCAAACCGTTCGAGGTCCTGCGCAAAGGCGAAGCGGCGTTCAAGGAACTCGGTCTGACCAACGAAACGCCCGACGAGGTTGTCTACAAGGCGATCGTCGATCATCCGGGATTGTTGCAACGCCCGATCGTCGAGTTCGGCGACAAGGCGGTTCTCGCGCGACCGATCGAAAAGGCGTTCGGAATCATTTGATTTGCAATTTTCGATTTGCAATTTGCGATCGCCGTTACGATTCGTCCGCTCGTGCAGAAGCGGCAACTATCTTATGAAGGACCAGCTAACCGCCCAAAATTCAAAATCGAAAATCGAAAATCGCAAATCGCAAATCCCCGCGACTCCCGAGCCACCGTATTATGCCGTGATCTTCACGTCGGTGCGGACGGATGTCGATGACAATTACGACGATATGGCCGCACGGATGGTCGAACTGGCCAGCGAGCAGGACGGATTTCTCGGGATCGAACACGCCCGGGACAACATCGGAATAACTATCAGCTACTGGCGCGACGAGGAATCGATCCGGCGATGGAAGGACCATGCGGAGCACCGGATCGCTCAACGAAACGGGTACGAGAAATGGTACAGTTCCTTCGCGACACGCGTCTGCAAGGTCGAGCGGCAGAATTTGAAGCTCTGACGGCGGGCGATCGGCCGACAAACCGGCTATCGGCCAATCCGAAGAGCGATTCAGAGACACCAAGTCAAATCGTCGCAGAAAAATGAACACCATCGAACATCTCAGACAGCTTTTCGCGTGGAATGATTGGGCCAACCGGCGTGTTGTGACGGCTCTCAAAGAGTCCGGCTCAAGCAGTGCGCTCAATGTTTTCGCGCATCTCGTGACCACCGAACTCGAGTATTTCGAGCGGCTTTACGGCAAAGACTCGAAGGGCTTCAACTTCTGGCCGGAACTGACTGCCGAAACATGCGGCGATCGCGCGCGGGAAGCCGCTGAAAAATACGAACGACTGCTCCGACGGTTCGACGATGAAGGGCTCGACATCATGGCGCGTTACCGAACCAGCGAGGGCGTCTGGTGTGAGAACAACTATCGGGAAATGCTGACCCACGTTTTGTTTCATTCCGCGACCCACCGCGGAAACATCAACACGATCCTCCGTTCCGAAGGCCACGCGCCGCCGGTCACCGACTACATCATTTACCTGCGCGAAAACAAGTACTTCTGAGAGCGCGTTCCTTGTCCGCCTTCCGCATCTAAAGTATCCTATTCCGGCACCCGACATGCAGGCTCAGACCGAACAACTCAGCTTCGACTTTTTCACCGAAAAGCCGCAGATCGTGCGCGAATCGCGTGACGAACTCAAGATCAAACTCGGCGAGTTTGCCGGGCCGCTGGACCTGCTCCTTTTCCTGATCAAGCAGGAGCAGGCGAACATTTTCGACATCCCGATCGCCCGGATCGCCGACGAATATTTGAAATACATCCGGCTGATGAAATCGCTCGACATTTCGGTCGCCGGCGATTTTCTGGTGATGGCCGCGACACTGATCGAGATCAAGTCGCGGATGCTGCTGCCGCAGGTAAAGACCGAGCTCGACGAAGACGAGATCGAGGATCCGCGTAAGGAACTCGTCGACCGGCTTCTCGAGTACGAAAAGTTCAAGAACGCGGCGCAGATGTTGTACGAACGATCGACGGTCGAGCAAGCTGTCTTTCCGCGTGGACGGATCGAGTCAGACGACAACAACGCCGAGATCAGTGCCGGCGTCTTCGATCTGCTGACGGTCTTTCAAAAGATACTCTCGCGGCGCAAAGACGAGATCCGGCTCGAAATCGAGCGCGAGGAGATCAGCCTCGCGGAGATGATCAAAAGCCTGAAAGCGCTTCTGGCCGACGGGCATCCGATCAGCCTGATTGAGTTTTTCGAGCGCTTCGACACACGTCGCGAACTCGTGACGGCGTTCATCGCGGTGCTTGAGATAGTCAGAACGGAAAGCGTTAAGCTCACGCAAAAGACCACATTCGGTGATGTGATCCTGCGTCCGGTGAATTGACACCTCATCTATGTGTTTCTTTGTGCCTTTGCGTTCATTCAATTAACCACGGCTGCGCACTGAAACCATCAACCGCGGATTTCGCGGATGACACGGTTCAAGAATTGGTAAGAACCCGCGGATTTTCTTGATAATGCGCGGCACAAACCAGGGCTGAAAGGATCAGATGGAGACTGAAGAAAGAAAATCCCGTGAAATGTCTGAGCTCGTCGCGATCGTCGAAGCGCTCGTCTACGTCGCCGACGAACCGGTGACGACGAAGACGCTCTCCGAAGTCCTCGACGAGGAAAGGGACGCGATCCGGGCGGCCGTCGAAGAGCTCCAGCGCGAATACGAGACACGCGGCGGCGGCCTGCAATTGCGCGAGATCGCCGGCGGATGGCAGATCGCAACGCGGACCGAATATCACGAAGAAGTCCGTCAATATCTCAAGACTCGGCCGAGCGCGAAATTGTCGCTCGCAGCGCTCGAAACGCTCGCGGTCATCGCTTACAAACAGCCGGTCACGGTGCCGGAAATTCTCGAGATCCGCGGCGTGCAGTCGGCGTCGGCGATCAAGACCTTGCTCGACAAGAAGCTCATCACCGCAAAGGGACGAAAGGAAACGGTCGGGCGACCGATGATGTACGGAACCTCGAAGGATTTCCTGATCCAGTTCGGCCTAAAGGACCTTTCGGAACTCCCGTCGATCGAAGATTTCGAAGACCTCGCCGGCGCGATCTGAAGCGCGCCGTCCGAATTGCCGATGATTGCGTTAGATCACGAAGGCAACAAACTCATAATCCGCGAGCGAATCGGCGGCAATTGGTGCATGTACCTGTTCGCCATTGTCTGCGTTGGAGCGATCGCGGACGAGCTGGCAAAGCGTACTTTTGGAAACCTGACGATTCCGATAGGAGCGATCGCTTCGCTCTTTTGTGGAGTTTTTGTTTTCTATCGACTCCAGAGAAGATCAGTGATAATTGACCAGGACGATCGAACGATCGTATTTGAGCAGGGCAATATCTTGACGTCGAAATCGCGGCTCTACTTCTTCGATGATCTGATCTCGCCGTTCAAGGTAATTTCGGCGCCGAGACCGCTCAATAGAGGCGGAAATTACCTTCAGGCGAAGCTGAGCGACGGAACCGTGATTAGTTTCAAGGACCACCGAATCTCAGAACTTAACGAAATCGCTGAATCGATAAATCACGTGATCGGCCGGAAGTCGCTGCCAAAATGAATTACACCGTCGAACGTGAAGACAACCGGGTGAAAATAACGCAGTCAGCGATTTCGCGTCCCGTTAATTTTGTATTCTTTGCGCTGATGTTGGGATTGATGATGTGGACCGCAATAAAGGGAAGCATCGAAAGGTCACCCTTGATACTGTTCTCGTTTATGTCGCTCATTCTTTCGATCCTCAACGTTTTCAACCGAACCAGATCGGTCATCGACTTTCAAAATCAGGGAATAATCACAACAGAACGAGGGCTCACAAATCGATCTCATACGATTCACCGATTCGAGGACCTCGATTCGAAGTATCTAATGATCAAGAGCAAAAGCTTTCTTGGAATTCGATTTAGTTCCATATATGTAGAATTTGCCAACGGTGGCCGCCTGTTTCTTGTCCGCGGAATTTTCGGGGATCGCAAACGCGAAGAGCAGCTCGTTGCCGAATTGAACGAATCGATCGTCAAGTCGCTGCAATCCGCGTCTGCGGAAACCGCACAGATTCCCAAAATCACCTAACCGGGATCGGATCAGGACAACAAATTCTTGCCAATTGTTCAAAGACGTAGAAAAATGGTCCTACGTACCACCGCGGAGGAACTTATGAACTCATTTCTCGCAACCTTGCCGAATCGCAAATTCTCCGTCGAGGACTATCACCGGTTCATCGAAAAGGGCGTTTTCGAACCAGAACAGCGCCTCGAACTATGGGAAGGAGAATTTGTCGAAATGTCCCCAATTGGAAGGCGTCACGCCGGATGCGTTGACGCTCTGACCGAGATCCTCATCGGTCAACTTCGAGGCGAAGTTATCGTCAGGTCGCAGAATCCGATCATCCTGAACGATTTCAGCGAGCCGCTGCCTGACCTATCGCTGCTCAAACGACGTGCCGATTTCTATCGAAACATCAACGCAACGGCCAAAGACGTCTTGCTCGTAATCGAGGTCGCCGACACCACCTCAAAATACGATCGCGGCGTGAAGTTCCCGAAATACTCGGCGAGCGGAATCCCCGAATCCTGGCTGGTCGATCTCGAAAGCGATCGCGTCGAGATTCATTCCGGCCCGACCGCATCCGGATACTCTTTCGTGAAGATCATACAACGAGGAGAGCGGGCTGAATCGACCGTCATCCACGGGCTCGGGATCGCCGTGGACGCGATTCTTGGCGATCCATCGGCAAGATGATCATCACAACGAAGCCCGACAATGATCTGGTTCTTCGCGGTATTAACTTGATCGGTGTCGGCATTATTCTGAGTGGCGGCTTACTCTTTGCCATTTTCCTGACCGGCTAGGGATTTCCAAAGCTGCATAGTCGAAATCGTTGACTGGCTCCGAAATTCTTCCTGAATGAGACTCGAACGAAGCGGCGACAAATTGACGATCAGCGAGACGCCGGGCTGCGTTTGGATCTTCGCGATGCTCTTCGTGATCGTCGGTGGCGCCTTTGCATACGGAGCGCTCGGAGGATTCCGCGATCTCCACCTGCAACCACCGGTCGTCGTTGGTCTGACTCTCGCCTTCGGTCTGATCGCGATCGGGGCCGGAATCTGGATCATCTCGCGCGCTCCGATCACTCGGGTGGTGGTCGATCGCGAGAACAAGATCGTCGTTTGGACAACATTCGGCTTTTTCGGCCGGAAGACGAGCGTTTACAAGTTCGAAAGCATCTCGCAGTTCTGTCTGATCGAGGAACGCGACGACGAGGGAGCCGAGATCTGGTCGTTCGGGATGGAACTCGTGAATCACGAATTCCTTCGGATCGGCAGTGTCGCGAGCCACTTTGAGGAAAACGAACGAAGGCTCGTATTCGCGGCAAACGAATTCGCGGGCAAGCAACTGACGGCGGTCGAGCTCGCGACCGGCGAGGAAACGGCAATTGATACGCGAGAAGAACGACACGATCAAGATCTATGACCTTCCGGTCAGCGTCTGGCTGTGGGGGTCGGGCTTCACCGTACTTTTCGGCGGAGTTCTGCTGCTGATCCTGTCGTTCGCGTGGAACACGCCGCATCAGTTCATCGGATCGCCGGGCCAAGGATTGCTTCAGCGCGGGCTGACGATCCTGATGTTTCTCGGAGCGGTCGCATTCCTCGGAGCGCTGACTTTCGTTTTCCTCTCGATCACGATCTCGCCGATCAAGATCACGACAGTCGATCGTCGAAATCGAACCGTTCTTGTGCGTAGCCGCGGGATTTTCTCACAGGAAGGCGACCGTTTCCCGTTCTCGCAGATCAACGGATTTGGGATCGACAACGATGCCGGTAGTCCGTTCGAGACTTTCGTCGCGCTGGTGCTGGTCAATGACGAAAAGATCCGGCTCGAATCGACGGCGCGAAGAAATGCCGACGATCTCGCGGAGCGGCTCAATTCCTTTATCGCCGGAGAATAGTCGATCGTTCCTTCAAACGGACGGCGGGATCGTTGCCAGCGAATCTGCGCAAATCAATGCTGATCCAACGAAGGCAGGTGAGCCGGTCGCACGCACATCCCGAGCTTTCAACACCTCCTCAACTTTCAAAACTTTCCAAATTTCCCCAACTTCGGTTAACATTCACAACTTATGCTCGAACGCTTGAACAAGCTTATCGCCCGTGCGGGCATCGCCTCGCGGCGCGGCGCGGACGAACTGATCGCCACCGGCGAAGTGTCGGTCAACGGCGAGATCGTCACTGATCTTGGACGCAAGGCCGACCCCGAGACCGATCACATCAAGGTCGGCGGGAAACTGATCAATCCGAAGATCGCAAAGCGAGAAAACGCCTACATTCTGCTCAACAAACCGAAAGGGTATCTGTCGAGCGCAGCCGACCCTGAAGGGCGGCCGTTGGTCGTCGATCTCGTCAAAGGCTACGGGAAACTGCACCCTGTCGGACGACTCGATTTCAATACCGAGGGATTGCTTATCCTCACGAACGACGGAGATTTCACGAACCTGGTCGCGGCGTCGAAATTGATCCCGAAAGTTTACGAGGTCAAGGTCAAGGGAATTCCGAACGCCAACGCGATCAACAAACTCCGCCGCGGGATCAGGCTCGAAGACGGCTTCAAAACGGCGCCGTCCGAGATCCGCGAATTGAAATCGACCGACAAGAACGGCTGGTATGAGGTGACGCTTTACGAAGGACACAACCAGCAGATCCGCAAGATGTTCGACGCGATCGGAAATTCGGTCGTGAAATTGCGGAGGACGGCGATCGGGAGCATCGATTACGATCGTCTTCCGATCGGAGCGTATCGCGAACTAGATCCGGACGAAGTTGCGTCGTTCTCACAGCCTGTAAAACGCAAGCCGGTCAAGATGAAGATCGAAAGGACTTCGGAAAAGCCGAAGGGCACGCCGCGACCGAAAAAGAAGCCTCAAACCGGACCGAAATCAGTCGCCGGAAGGCCGCACCGGACCGCGAAACCGAAGCGTTGAACTCGGGAAGCTATCAACTCCACATCAAGATCGACCGGCCGGTCGAGATCCGCGTCGGCTCGTTGGGGACCGTCACCTTTGAACCGGGCGATTACGTCTACACCGGCAGCGCGATGCGCAACCTCGACGCCCGCGTCGCGCGGCATCTGCGTCGCGAAAAGAAACTCCGATGGCACATCGACTATTTGCTCGCATCCGCCGGCGTCGAACTGATCGACGTCCTGATCTTCCCTTCCGGCGATCGTGAAGAGTGCGACCGAAACCTCGCGATGATCGCGTCCGGAGTGTCCATTCCGGTTCCCGGATTCGGCTCCTCCGACTGTCGCCGGTGTCCCGCGCATCTGGTCGGGTTACGTTGATCGAGCTTTGACGTCTTCAGTTTCCTCCGAATTTGCGTTCGACACTTTCCTTATGCGAACATAATTTTTCTTTATACGCACCATGAACTTCGAATTGTCAGACGAACAATTGCAAATCAAGATGAGCGTCCGCGAATTCGCTGAAAGCGAGATAGCGCCGTACGCGCTTGAGTGGGACGAGTCCCAGCACTTCCCCGACGAACTTAGGCCGAAGCTCGCCGAACTCGGTCTTTTCGGCGTTATTTTCCCCGAACAATACGGCGGCGCCGGGATGGGCTACGTCGAGTACTCGACGATCATCGAGGAGCTGGGACGCGTTTGCGGCGCCGTCGGATTGTCCGTCGCGGCGCACAATTCTCTCTGCTCGAACCACATTTACATGTTCGGCACCGAAGAGCAGAAACAGAAATATCTCGTGCCGCTGACCCAAGGTGAAAGCTGGGGCGCCTGGGGGCTTACCGAATCGATGGCCGGCTCCGACGCCTCGGGGACGCGCACGACCGCGGTCGGGACCGACGGCGGCTGGAAGGTCAACGGCTCGAAAAACTTCATCACCCACGCGATCTCGTGCCACACGCTCGTCGCGGTTGCGGTTACAGACAAAGACAAAGGAAACAAGGGCATCTCGGCATTCATCTTCGACAAATCGATGCCCGGGTTCCGGCCCGACAAGAAGGAGAACAAGGTCGGCATGCGAGCTTCGGAGACGGCGTCCGTGGTTTTCGAAGACTGTTTCGTGCCGACGGAGAATCTTCTCGGCAATGCCGGCGAAGGCTTCCTCCAGGCGATGCAGGTGCTCGACGGCGGCCGGATCTCGATCGCCTCTCTGAGCGTGGGCATCGCTCAGGGCGCGTATGAAGCGGCCGTAAAATACGCGAAGGAACGCGAGCAGTTTGGCCGGCCGATCGCCGATTTTCAGGCGATCCAGTTCAAGCTGGCCGATATGGCGACGCAGATCGAGTGCGCGCGACTGCTGACACTGCAGGCCGCTGCGCTCAAGGATGCGGGCAAGAAGGTCACAAAGCAGTCGGCGATGGCGAAGATGTATGCATCGGAGGTAGCCGTCCGCGTTTCCGAAGAGTCGGTGCAGATCCATGGCGGCTACGGTTACACAAAAGATTACCCGGCGGAAAAATATTGGCGCGATTCGAAACTTTGCACGATCGGCGAAGGTACTAGCGAGATCCAGAGGATCGTGATCGCAAAACAAATTCTGCGTTAACAGCCTGGAAATAATCGCGTGATAAAATGTGTGGGACGTTGTTGCATTTGTGCAACAACAGGCATATAATCATTTTCCCTTTTCCGTTGCGGAATCGGTCAACACAACATTAAGTCAATCATTTGCAAGGAGTTAAGTAATGGAAACAGCAACCGCAAAAACCTACAACATCGCAACCGGGATCATTGGCGAACTCGAGCACGAGATCCAAACGACGAAAAACTGCGTCAGCCGTTTGACGGCCGACAAGTTTGACTGGCAGCCGCACGAAAAGTCGATGACGCTCGGCCGTCTGGCCAACCATGTCGTCGAAATGTTCAACTGGGTGGCAGTCACCTGCAAGACGTCGCAACTCGATTTCGCGGCCGGCGACTACAAGCCGATCGCGGCGACGAACAGCGAAGAACTCGTCGCAGAACTCGATCGTCTCGCGGGCGAGGCGATAGAAGCACTGAAAACGACATCGGACGACGAGATGCATGAGCCGTGGTCGCTCAAGAACGGTGACGTCACGTATTTCACGATGCCGAAGATCGCGACGCTCCGTACGTTCTGCCTGAACCACATCTGGCATCACCGCGGCCAGCTCACGGTTTACATGCGTCTCAACGACATTCCTGTTCCGTCGATCTACGGACCCTCGGCCGACGAAGGCAACATGTGATCCGGTTTGGAGTTCCGCCTTCAGGCGGCCCTTTTTCATTTGCAATTTGCGATTTGCGATTTGCGATTGGGGCAGGAAATTTGAATTTACAGTCGCGACGCGTTTGATCGATCGGTCATCGCGTCGCGTTTTTATTTTTTGCTATTTACTTTTCACCCGGGCAATCCTTCTCCCGATTTGCCGGTCGCTACCGCTCCCGGTTCTGACAGCGCCCGCTCCCGAGTCCGGCCCATTCGATTTGCGATTTTCGATTTGCGATTTGCGATTCGCATTCAGACTTGTACTTTTTACTTTTTACGTTTTACTTGAGAAAATTCCCTTTCCGCTATGACGCTCAGCGAAATGACAGAAAGGCTTTTCCGCGGTGAGCCGCGTGCCGTCGCGCGCGCAATCTCGACCGTCGAAAACTCGCTATCGGATTCCTCCGAACTGATGAAAGCCGTTTTTCCGCAGACCGGCCGAGCCGTCGTCATTGGCATCACGGGCGCTCCCGGAGCGGGAAAGTCCTCTCTCGTCGACAAGCTCGCGATGTATTACAAGGACCGCGGCGATCGCGTCGGCATTATCGCGGTCGATCCGTCGAGCCCGTTTTCGGGCGGCGCGATCCTCGGTGACCGCATCCGCATGTCCGCGCTTGGGGTCGACAAGAACATATTCATCCGTTCGATGGCGACGCGCGGAAACCTCGGAGGCCTTTCGCGCGCAACCGTCGACGCCGTCGCCATCCTCGACGCCGCGGGTTTTGACAAGGTGATCGTCGAGACTGTCGGCGTCGGCCAGGACGAGGTCGAGATCGTCAAAACCGCCGATGTTTCGGTCGTCGTACTCGTCCCCGGCATGGGAGATGACATCCAGGCGATAAAGGCCGGGATCATGGAGATCGGCGATGTTTTCGTGATCAACAAGTCGGACCGCGAGGGTGTCATCCGAACGGAAAAGGAACTTCAGGCGCTGCTCGAACTCGCGCACCGTCCGGATATGTGGAATCCGCCGATCGTGAGAACGGTCGCGACCGAGAACAAAGGCATCGAAGATCTTTCGTCCGCCATCGAAAGTTATTACGAGTTTCAGCGGGACGGTGACAATCTTGAACGACGAAAGGCGATCGCCCGCTGGCGCCTTTTGGAGTTGTTGCGAGAGCGGTTGTTGGCCGACATACTGAAGCCGAGCGGCGCCGGACAATTGATCGATCGGCTTGCGGTCGAAATCGCGGAAAAGAAAAGCGATCCGTACAGCGCGGTAGAAAGGATATTGAAGCAGTGAGCAGTGAGCAGTGAGCAGTGAGCAGTGAGCAGTGAGCAGTGAGCAGTGAGCAGTGAGCAGTGAGCAGTGAGCAGTGAGCAGTGAGCAGCAGATTGGAA
>JAKQII010000338.1 GCA_029557535.1 Acidobacteriota bacterium | reverse complement strand
CGTGCAGTACCATCCTGAAAGCGCTCCGGGACCACATGATTCCGAGTATCTTTTCAAACGGTTTATCGATTCGATGGAGAAAAAGCTTATCGGCTGAAACAAAATCCCGTCCGCCTGCGTTTTCAAGAAACCTGTTCTCATCTCGATGCCGCGCCGGTGATCGTTGCCGGAGTGTCTAAATATAAACAAAAATAGAGGTTTGCAAGTTATGAGATCAATGATCCTGGTGTTGATCGTTGTCCTGTCCGCGACGGCCTTCGCCCAGCAGCCGTCGCTTTCTCCGGAAATGACGGCGGCGACCGCGTTGTATAACCAGAAGAAGTTCGACGAATCGGCGAAGGCGTTCGAAGCGATCGCAAAGACCGAACCCAAGAACGGCCGCGCGTGGTATTTTCTCGGAATGTCGCTCCATTCTTTGAAGCGTTACACGGAGGCGATCGCGGCATTCGAAAAAAACGTTTCGATCGTCGGGAATCCGGCCGCGATGTACAACATCGCCTGCGGCTATTCACGGCTCGGCCAGGCAGACAAGTCGTTCGAGTGGCTCGAAAGATCGATCAAGGGTGGGCCGTTCCAGATCTTCAACCTGAGTACCGACCCCGATCTTGAAAATATCCGCCAAGATCCGCGCTTCAAGAAGATGGAGGAGCTCGCGGACCGTGTGAAACGTCCGTGCATTTATTCGGCTGAGGCTCGGCAGTTCGACTTCTGGGTCGGCGAATGGGACGTTTTCAACCTCGCCGGACAAAAGGCCGGAACAAGTGTCATACAGTCGTTCGCGAACGGTTGCGGCGTCATGGAAAACTGGACGAGTACAATCGGATCGGACGGCAAAAGCATCAACTACTACGATTCAACGACGGGAAAATGGTATCAATCGTGGATCGGATCGACCGGCGGCGCGCTCCGATATGCAGGCAACTACGGCGACGGCGCGATGCGCTTCCTCGGCGAGACCGTCGCCGCCGATGGAAAGAAGACTCTCCACAAATTGACGTTTTTCAATGTCGACGCGAGCACCGTGAGGCAGTTCGCCGAATCTTCGGTCGATGACGGCAAGACGTGGACCGTTACCTACGACTTCAAATACGTCCGCCGGAAACAATAATTCAATCAAATCCTTGGTCAATCGGGTCGAGTTCGGCGTTATTTGCCGATTTCGACCCGTTTTGCGCCGTTCCGGTTGAATCTTTGGCGCAAAATCGGCAATAATTTGCCTTTTGCTTTAAAGGCTTTTCCTTCGCAGGCCGATAGGGCACGCACTTTTAAGACAAATTACAGTTGAGAGGATTTTGACGTGGAACTTTATCTGGTTCTTATCATCAGTGCGTTAGCGATCGGGTTCGCATTTTTCCTGATCCAAAACGTCATGAAGCGTGATACGGGATCGCCGGAAATGCAGACGATCTCGAACGCGATCAAGGAGGGCGCCGAGGCGTTTCTCGCCCGGCAGAACAAGACCATCGGAACGCTGGCGATCGTCGTTGCGGGATTGCTTTTCCTGCTCTACGCATTCGTCCGACCGACGAGCAGCGCCGATCCATTGAAGCCGATGCCGCTTGCGCTGTGGACGGTCGCATCGTTCGTCTTCGGCGCCGCATGTTCGGTCGTTGCCGGATACATAGGAATGTGGATCTCGATCCGCACCAACATCCGCACCGCTTCGGCCGCGACCCGCTCGCTCAATGACGCGCTTCAGACCGCGCTTCGCGGCGGTGCCGTCGCGGGACTTTTCGTCGTCGCAATGTGCCTGCTCGGTATTTCGATCCTGTTCCTGCTTGTGCAAAAGGCCGGAGTTGATCCGCGCAATGTTCCGCTGGTGATCGCCGGATTCGGTTTCGGCGCTTCGTTCGTCGCGCTCTTCGCGCAACTCGGCGGCGGTATCTACACTAAGGCCGCCGATGTCGGCGCCGACCTCGTCGGAAAGGTCGAAGCCGGAATTCCCGAAGACGATCCGCGCAATCCGGCCGTCATCGCTGACCTCGTCGGCGACAATGTCGGCGACTGCGCGGGCCGCGGAGCGGACCTTTTCGAATCGACCGCAGCCGAGAACATCGGTGCGCTGATCCTCGGCGCGTCGCTCTTCGCGGCGAACGCGAAATTGTTCAGTCCGACGCAGCAATTGGGCGTGATTCTTTTCCCGCTCGTCGTCAGCGCGCTCTGTATCATCGCTTCGATCATCGGCGTGATGGTCGTCCGGGCCAAGGACGACACCAAGAACCCGATGGCCGCGCTCAATTTCGGATATTACGTGACGGCGATCATCGCCTCGCTTCTGTTCGGCGCCGCGTGCTTCTACCTGCTCAATCCGAAGCCGGCCGAAGGCGCCGTCGGCGCCCCGAACGCCTGGATTTTCTTCTGGGCCTGCGGCGTGATCGGTATCCTGACGTCAGTCGCGTTCCTGTTCATCACGCAGTACTACACCGAATCCGATTACCGACCGGTCCAATCGATCGCGAACGCCTCGGTCACCGGTCCGGCGACGAACATCATCAACGGTATCGCGGTCGGTCTTGAATGCGTCGCCATGCCGATCGTCGTGATCGCGGTCGCGCTCATCACGTCGTATTACCTCGGCGAAGCATCCGGTCTCCAGAAGGCCGGACTTTTCGGAACCGCGGTCGCGACGATGGGAATGCTGGGTACCGCAGGATACGTGCTCGCGATGGATACGTTCGGGCCGATCACGGACAATGCGGGCGGGATCGTCGAAATGTCGAACCAGCCGGACGAGATCCGCGAAAAGACGGACAAACTCGATTCTGTCGGAAACACGACCAAGGCCCTGACGAAGGGCTATGCGGTCGGTTCGGCGGCACTCGCGGCGTTTCTTCTTTTCTCAGCCTATCTTGACGAGGTTGAACATTACGGACTGAAACTCGAATCGATCAACCTTGCGAAACCGGCGGTGTTCATCGGCGCGATGCTCGGAGCAATGCTCGTGTTCCTGTTCGCGGCGCTCGCGATCAAGGCCGTCGGAAAGGCCGCACAGGCGGTCATCGAGGACGTCCGTGCACAATTCAAGAACGATCCCGGGATCATGGAGGGAACCTCGAAGCCTAACTACGGACGGACCGTCGATATCGTGACGAAATCTGCGCTCCGCGAAATGGTCCTTCCGGGCATCCTGGCGGTCAGCCTGCCGATCGTCGTTGGTATCATCTTCCGATCGCTTTACACATCGATGGGCGGCGCGGTTTCGCTGAGTGCGGCAACCGGTGCCGAGGTCGTGGCCGGATTCCTGATGGTCGCGACGATTGTCGGTATCCTCATGGCGCTTTTCCTGAACAACTCAGGCGGCGCATGGGATAACGCCAAGAAATTCATCGAAACCGGCGCTCACGGCGGAAAGGGTTCGGACGCACACAAGGCGGCCGTTGTCGGCGACACCGTCGGCGATCCGTTCAAGGATACGGCCGGACCGTCGCTGCACGTTCTGATCAAGCTTCTGGCGACGATCACGCTCGTGCTGGCGCCGTTCTTCATCTAGGCCCGACTTCGTCGGATTCCAAACTGGATTCCAGATTCCAAATTCCAAGACTTCACGGACGACGTTCGTTGGAATCTTGGAATTTGGAATTTTGGAATATAGAGAAATGACGACGATCAACATCAAATCCGCTTCGCGCGAGGACCTCGTCGACATCACCCGCGAGGTCGCCGATGCGATCCCGCCTGACGGCGACGGCGTGGCAGTGCTTTTCACGCAGCATACGACCTGCGGGCTAACGATCAACGAGAACGCGGACCCGGACGTCAGGCACGACATCCTGCTCTTCTTGAAGAACACGATCCCGCAGTTTTACGACGGATTCCGCCACTTCGAACACAACTCGGACGCGCACTTGAAGGCGTCATTGATGGGCTCGAGCGTGATCGTCCCGTTTGAAAACGGCAAGCTGCTGCTCGGAACATGGCAGGGAGTATATCTTTGCGAATTCGACGGCCCGCGGACCCGTTCCGTGATCGTGAAGATACTGCGGTGAAAATTGACTTTTCTTTCCGCGGCGTGTAAAACCTTAATTTGTCGTTGAGTGGACTTCAATCCGAAATTCCCAATCCGACATCCCAAATGCCCTGGCGCATTCGTCTATCGGTTAGGACGCAAGATTCTCATTCTTGAAAGAGGGGTTCGATTCCCCTATGCGCTACCAGATTCAGGCCGTTCGCGAGATTCGCGGACGGCCTTTTCAGCTCGCGGATTTGGGGACAGATGGGCCACGAATCGACACGAACAACACGAAACCGGATTAACAAGATCGAGTCATTCGGCGGATTCTGCGCGTGTGACGGAAAAGAATGCCTTTTCTGGGTATCCTGCGTTTCTCGGATTCGTGTTGTTAGTGTTCCTTCGTGGCAAAACCGCTCTCAAGCTCACTCAATGGCGAACTCAGTTCAGGAACCGCTTCGGGCGGAAAGTCCGGATTGGAGCGTGGCCAAGACCGCGCTGAGGTCGTCACGGATCAGGGCGGCGGTGTCGAGGCGGAGGCCGGCGAAGAAACGGCTTTCGATGATGCCGTCGGCGTCAGGCTCAAGCGCGGTGTACGAATCGTCTCCAAGAACGAACCAGTCGATCGCGCGGTCGTCGACGCGCCAAATGATGTACTCGCGAACCCCGTTCCGGCGATAGATCTCCTTCTTCTCGACGGTGTCGAACGAAACGGAACTTGACGCGATCTCGACGACCAGTTCGGGCGCGCCTTCGAGGTAGTCATCATCCGAAACATAAGTTCCGCCGCCGAACTCTTCGTTCACGAACAAGATCGCGTCCGGCTGCGGTTCGTTGTTCGTGTCGAGGCGGACGGTCGAGTTGTCGGCGAAATCAACGCCGGGCGTGGCGGCGGCAAAGGTTCCGAGCCAGAGCATTACGCGGCCGTGCGGAATTCCGTGGCGCGTTATTCTTACGGGTGAAGCCATGTATACGATCCCCTCGATGAGTTCTGCCTTGACCTTTTTCGGCATCGCCTCGTAACGCCGCTCGAATTCCTCGCGCGTCAGGCGGTCGCCGTTCTCGAGCGGCGGGATGAAGTCCGTCCGGCTCGGTTCCGATTTGTGATGGTGTGTTAAGGTCGCCATGATTTCCCCAATTCTAAGCGTAAGTATTTGTGAAAGGCAATGCAGAAACGCGCACGAAGTAAGCGTGCATGAGCGCGGAGCGCGAACGGCATCGGGTGTTCTGCCCGCAAATCTCCGCCGGTCGCCGCAGTAGAGCAGTGCCGATTTTCTAATGATCTTCCCGCCGGATGCTTCCGGATTCGCGTTGATTCGCGAGAATTCGCGCGCCGGCATTATCGAGGAACCACCAACAGCGCGTCGCTGACCTTGCGTTCACCTTCCTTGTCCGACGGCCGGTTGACGACCTTGCCGTCAACGTACATCGTCGTCGAGCCGCCGCCGTCGAGGTTCAGCGCGTCGACCGCGCCGAATTCGACGAGCAGTTTCGCGAGGTCTTCAAGCCCGATGCCGCCGCTCGACTCACTGCGGCCGTCAACGGTGATCATCAGGAACCTGCCGTCTTTGAGCAGCCCGACCGCGGTCCGCGGATGTTTTGTTGCGTAGAACGACTTCGAGGATTTCTCTTCCTGCCAGGTGAGGTCGACCCGACCGTTCCGGACCAGTTGCGGGACACCGGCGACGATGTCTTCCGATTTTCCAAAGAGCTTCGAGCGACCATCGTCCGCGCCGACCGATTTGAGCGCTCCGAAAAGAAAGCCGCTCGATCTCGTATTGACCCGCCGAGCAAGTTCCTTAGCGGTCGACTTTTCCATACCGTCAGCGTCGACGGCAACGATATATCCGCCCGACGGAACGTTCGTCCCGCCGCGCGACTCGACCGATGTCACCTCGCGGCAAACGATCTTACAGCTCCTGAAAATGAACTCGGTAATCGGCGTTTCGCTTTTCGGCGTTTCGCCCATCTCAGGCGTGTAAAGAATTGCCTCGCCCTTTTTGCGTTCGCGGTTGATGCCGTCGAGCGCGTCATTTGGCGATTCTCCGATGGTTGCATACGCATTCAATCGCCCGAAGACGACGCTCGTGCGCGATCGCTTGTTGATGATCCCTAGGGCGCTGCGATCGGCGTAACTTTCGCTAAGCAGCGACCAGTTGATCTGCAACGCACCGGCCGCTTCGCCGGCGAACGCGCTCGTGTCGAGCCTGAAAAAGCCGGCGTTGATCGCGGCGAAAGCCTTGTGCCGGGCCGCTATCTCGGATGTTTTCTCGACGCCGACCGCGCGATCGAAGGCGTGAACGACATCGAGCCGGACCTTTTTGAGATCAAGTCTGAGCAGATTCATGCGAACCTTCGTGCCCGCGATCTCGCGGGTCTGTTCGGCGTATTCGACGCCGCGTTTCAACGTTTTGAAATCCTGCGGAAATACAGATGCGGAAAGGAGAAGTATTAGGACGACGGTCTTTTTCATGATCGGTTGTTCGCGCTCCGGGCTCAGGCACGCTTGCTTCGTGCGCGTTTCTGCAATGGTCTGGTCGCGCTCCGCGCTCAGGCACGCTTGCTTCGTGCGCGTTTCTGCAATGGTCTGGTCGCGCTCCGCGCTCAGGCATGCTTACTTCGAGCGCGTTTCTGCAATGGTCTGGTCGCGCTCCGCGCTCAGTCACGCTTACTTCGTGCGCGTTTCTGCAATGGTCTGGTCGCGCTCCGCGCTCAGTCACGCTTGCTTCATGCGCGTTTCTGCAATGGTCTGGTCGCGCTCCGCGCTTTGGCAAGCGGGACGCTTGCGCTCCGGTCTGCATTTGCGCTGCGTTCCGAGATTCGGGACAATTTCCGTACAATATGCAGCAAATCTCGGAAAGAGTCCAACTTCTGAACGAGCGGGAACCGAATCCGGAAGGACGTTACGTTCTTTACTGGATGCAGATGTTCAAGCGCGTCTCGCAGAATCACGCGCTCGAGATCGCGATCCGCAAGGCAAACAAGTTCAAAGTTCCGCTCGTCGTTTATGAAGGCCTCAAATACTACTATCCGTGGGCGAACGACAGGATCCATAGCTTCATCCTTGAAGGTGTCGAGGAAAAGCGACGCGAGTTTGCGAAGCGCGGGATCAAGTATGTCTTCTTTCTTCAAATGGATGAAAACTCGGCGAAGCAAACCGTTGCCGCGCTCGCCCGCGACGCGTGCCTGATCGTCACCGACGATTATCCGTGCTTTATCATTCCGCGCCACAACGCTGTTATTGCCGAGCGCGCCGAAATTCCGGTTTACGCCGTGGATTCATGCGGCGTGATCCCGATGTCGCGGTTCGAGAAAGAGGAATACGCGGCCTACACGATCCGGCCTAAGATCAAGCGGATGCTCGGCGACTACCTGAAACCGCTCGATGAATCGGAGGTCGAAACGCGCGCCAACGGGCTCGAGGTCAATTGCCCGAAGACGATCGTCGACGACATTCCGAAACTCGTCGCGGAATGCGCGATCGATCATTCGGTTCCGCCGTCGGGAGTTTACAAAGGCGGATCGGCCGCCGGGCGCGAGCGGCTGGCGAAGTTCGTCGGCGAGATCCTTTCCGACTACGGCGCGGCGAGGAACAAGCCTGATCGCGACGGAAGTTCGCGGCTTTCGTCATACCTCCATTTCGGATTCCTGTCGCCGGTCGAAGTCGCGCTCGCGGCGAAGAACTCCGACGCGGCGGACGAATCGAAAGAAGCGTTTCTGGAGGAACTGATCGTGCGTCGCGAACTCTCGTTCAATATGACGCGCTTAAATCCCGACTACGACTCGCTCAAATGCCTGCCGGACTGGGTTCATCAGACCATGCGCAAACACGCGGACGATCCGCGCGAGAAGATCTATACGCTCGAACAGCTTGAGAACGCGGAAACCGATGACCCGCTGTGGAACGCCGCGCAGATGGAACTCGTGAAGACCGGCGAGATCCATAACTATGTGCGAATGCTGTGGGGAAAGAATGTCATCGGCTGGTCGCGTTCGTACGAAGATGCGTTCGAGACGCTCGTCCATCTCAACAACAAGTACGCGCTCGACGGCCGCGATCCCAACAGCTACGCCGGAATCCTCTGGTGCTTCGGTAAGCACGACCGCCCGTGGATGGAACGGCCCGTTTTCGGGACGATCCGCTACATGACATCGAACTCGACCGGTAAGAAATTCGATTCGAAGGCGTACATCAGATGGGTCACGGGACTTTGATTTGGAACTTGGATCTTTGGAACTTGGATCTTTGAATTTCGATCTTGGAACTTTGAGCTTGGTTGAACTCTGATCTCAAGAATCTGAAATCTCAGATTTCAAACTGATACCTCATCGCGATGATTTGCGCGTTGGAGAGTGCGGAACAATGTTCACGCAATTTCATAAGGAGCAATTATTCGCAATGATCAATCATATTTCCGTTGGAGTTGAAAATCCCGAAAACGTCGCAAACGTGTTGGCCGAGATCTGGAACGGGTACGCATTTCCGTTTCCGCCGAGCCCGGGCGGCTTTATCGTCTTTGCCGACGACGATCGCGGATCCGCCGTTGAGTTTGTCCCGGTCAACATCGAAATGCTGCCGGGAACCGGTCAGCCCGATTACGAGAACTTCAGCCTTGAGACGCCGACCGAGGAGTTTGAAGGCACGTTTCAATACGCCGAGAAAGGTCCGAAGTACATTTCGCTGCATCTCGCGATCAACACTCCGCTCAGCGAAGAGGAGGTCAAAGCGATCGCCAACCGTGAAGGCTGGCGGACCGTCACCTGCAACCGCGGCGGCGGACTCTTTCAGTTGATCGAAGTGTGGGTCGAGAACCGGTTCATGGTCGAGGTATTCACGCCGGAGATGACCGCGCGATACGTCGCTATCGCGAAGCCCCAGAACTGGGCCGAGTTCATCCAGGTTCCTTTTCAACCACGTCCCAGCCGGGCAAACAATCTGAACTTAATCGGATAAATGACGTAACCAAGTAAGGCGGCGCCGTGAGATCTTCAATGTTTTGATCACGCTCTTTTACATTGAAGATCTCAAGTCCGCGCCGCCTGTCCGGCCACACGAATTTCACCCCCCGGAAAAACTCGTTTCGCCGGAATCATTCTGGAACTGCGCCTTCCGCCAGTTTCCGTTCCAATCGTAAACCTCGAGCGCCCGAAAGCGCTTTTTGTAGTCGTAGAACGAATTCCCTTCGTAAACGTAACCGTGATAGTAATGGCGGAGCTTGTTTTCGACCGCGTATTCGATCTCGCGAAGCATCGTGAATATGCCGAGACTGCGATCGGCGTAATCCGGCTCGAATATCCCGTAAACGCTCGACAGGGAAACTGAACCGACATCGAAAAACGAGATCGCGATCAGTTGATCGGCGTTGTAAACAAAGCAGCTTCGCGTGTCGCACGGGCCATCGGCCGGCCTTTCGGCGAGGAAATCAAAGATCGAGTCCGGAACGCTGTGTGTGAAGCGTTTGGCGTGCCGTTCGAACATGCCGATTATCGTCTCCGAGATCGTCGCCGGACCGTACTCGACTCTCAGATCAGAATTTCTCTTCAGGATCCTTCGCTGGCTTTTGGAGAAGGAGAATTTCGGGAGGTCGATCCTGAGCGGGTAAACAAACCGGATCTCGTCGGTGTAGAACGCCAAATTGTAGCGGAAGAAGTGATGACCGAAATGCCGCCAACCGTCCGCGAGCAGTCGGTCAAGATTCGCCGGCTCGACCGCGCTCACGAAGAACTGCTCGTTGATGAACGCGAAGTTCTCCACGTTAAACACAAAAAGGGCGGGAATCTGATGAATTACCGCGATCGATAATCAGTCGAGGTTCCCGCCAGCCGATCTTCTAGATCGCTGCCGCTTCCGCAACTTCCGGCGAATCATCTTCCGGCCGAACTTCTTCGGCCGATTCTTCAACCGGAGCGTAGCCCGCCTTCATCGCCGCATGGCGCTTGTCGGCGGCCTCTTTTGCCTTGAGCATCGAGCAGTTGCCCTCGAAGATCGCGCCCTCCTCGACGACGATCCGCGGCGTTTGGACGTTTCCGACGAGGCGCGCCGAGCGTCCGAGTTCGAGTTTTTCGGAGGCGATGATGTCGCCGTTGACCGTGCCGTTGACGACTGCCGCCGCCACCGCGATGTTGGCGTCAACGCGACCCGTTGAACCAACGATCAAGGTCCCGTTCTCCGACGTTACACGGCCCGTCAAATGACCATCGACCCTGAGCATCGCCTGGAAGTTCGTCTCTCCGGTAAGCACCGTCCCGTTTCCGACGTAACCGCTCAGGCGCCCCTCTTTGATGTCCCGAGCCATGGACTCGCTTTCCGAAACGGCGCGAGCCGGTTGGGGCTGAACGTTACCCGAGTTCTGGTAAAAGCTGCCCGGCGTCTGTTCCTGATAGTTTTCCGATGTGTTCGGTTGATCTTTTACCGAACCCCGACCCATTCTAATCATATGAACCTTTCGTTTCCTCCGCTTGATTTCATGCGACTCGCACGTCCGATTAGTGCTTCAGGGGGACGAATCTAACCAAGTTGAGCCGTAACTTGCTGTGGTAATTTACTGAATTGACGAAACTTCGTATTTTTCCAGCCAGGCTTCCAATGATAGAGGCTTTGCCGTGAAGTGTCTAGTTTTTTTGGAAGAATTCACGGATCGGAATCGAATCCGATCAGGTCCAGGATTTGGAGAACGCATGACCGTTGGGGCGTGGCGACGAAGAGAATTCGGGCCGATCAGCGGGCGGGCGACGGCGAAAGCATCTGAACCTAGTCAGACTGCCAGAAATTCGTTCCTCTAACCATTAGAATCGATGCGACTTATAGCAAAGCAGCGGGAAGACGATTTGTAAAATGCCTGACGGCGTGGCAGAATTTCAAGTTTCGGAGGTGACGCAAGTTGTTCGTAGAGACCAAAACGAAGACAAAGCTGCTGAAGAAGATGGGCAAGGCCATCGCCGACTTCAAGATGATCGAAGAGGGCGATAAGGTGATGGTCTGTCTGTCGGGCGGCAAAGACAGCTTCACGCTCCTCGATCTTCTGCTCGATGTCCAAAAGCGGTCCCCGGTGAACTTCGAGATTCTTGCGGTCAATCTCGACCAGAAACAGCCGGGATTTCCGGAACACGTCCTTCCGGAGTACTTGTCTTCGATCGGCGTCGATTTCAGGATCGTCGAGGAAGACACTTATTCGGTCGTCAAACATCACGTTCCTGAAGGCAAGACGTTTTGCTCGCTTTGTTCGCGGCTGCGTCGGGGAATTCTCTACACCACGGCGATCGAGGAAGGATGTACAAAGATCGCGCTCGGCCACCACGCCGACGACATCATCGCGACGTTCCTTCTGAACCTTTTTTTCGTCGGTCAGCTGAAGGCGATGCCGCCGATCCTGCGTTCCGACGCGGGTACCAACACGGTCATCCGGCCGCTGGCGTACGCGCAGGAAAAGGAGATCGCGCAGTATGCGGTCGAACGCGAGTTCCCGATCATTCCGTGCAATCTCTGCGGGTCACAGCCGAACCTCAAGCGTGCGCGGGTGAAGGATCTCGTGTCGGAGCTTGAGAAGGAGATTCCGTTCATCCGCAGTTCGATCATGACCGCGCTTTCGAACGTCACCGGCTCGCATCTGCTTGACACAAAGCTTTACGATTTTGAGAACTTTGAGCCGCTGATCAAGAAGATCCCGGAGGGGCACGGCAGCGTCGAAAAGGAACTCGACGCGGTCTTCGATCACAGCGAGGAAACGCTGATTCCGAACCGGATACAGCCGGTCGTGATCGAATCGCTGGTGACTTGAGAATCACCGCAGAACCCCGCATGAAGTAAGGGGGCCGGCACGCAGAGCGGGCCGACCAAGAGACGCGCGGCGCTGATCCGTGATACGCGATCGCTCGCGCGATCGGGCCCGCTTACTTCGTGCGGGGTTCGGCATCGGAATCCGCCGAATCAATCCAATTTCAGCGCCTGCGGAGCGAACACCTTGTCGGCGATCTGAACGTTGTGCTTCACGGTCCTGACGGTCGTGATGGTTTCGCCCATCGACGGGGTCGAGTTGACCAGTTTGAACGGGATCTGGACACCATCGACCGCGCGATAGTCCGAATACGTGATCGTGTACGGCAGCGTCTGTTCGCTCGTGCTTGAGGTAACGACGCCGCGCCTGCGGATCAAAAGGAACGACTTCGTCGAATAGTACTCGGTAAACCGCGTACCCTTTTCAGGTGCGAATTCGACCGCCCAACACTCCTCCTCGCCGATTTTTTCGATCCCTTTCACTTCGACCGTCTTGAAGTTCGATTTCCAATCGAGAACACCGTAAAGATCGCTGGCGATCCTGTAATCTTCGAGCTTCTTTCCCGTAAATTTCTCGGTCGGAGCGAACGTCACGCTTTCCTCGCCGTTCGTACCGTCGAAATACTCATAGCTCTTCGCGATGACTTTTCCGAGCGCGGTCATCGTCGTCTCGGTTGCCGATTTGTTCGGAGCCGCCGCATAGGACCTTGCGGTTCCCTGAACGCCCTGGTTGACCATATCGAGATCCATTGTCACGACCCTCGATTTGATGCTCCTCAGATTTGTCTCTCCGCCGGCCGCGTCGATGACCTTCGTCATTAACTCATCAACCGCGATCTTCGGTTTCTCGGTCGCCGGATCGACACGCTTGAAACTTTGTTCGCCCTGCGGCTGCGAAAGGACGATCGCCGAGACCTTGCCTTCGCCGTCGCGTTTGACCGTTAGCGAGAACTCGTCGGGAAGAGGTTTGACGCTGTAAACGTCCTTTGCCTTCTCGGCGACGAAATACGGCTGCTGGCCGGGCACGACGACCGCGACCTTGCCGTCGACCTCCTTGATCTCGATCGTCATGGCGCCGGATTCGTGTTTGTAATTCCCGAGCAATTCTTTGAGCTTCGACTGGTTTTCCGTGCTCGAACCGGCGGCGTTTTTCGGCAGAGTGTAATTCCCCTGCGGCTGTTCGAGGAACATCGAGTCGTCCTTGAACGTCACGAAAAAGCCGTCCGGCGCGCCGCCAAGCTTGTACTTGCGTCCGCCGACGTTTTCCAGCTTGTATGTCGGCTGTCCGGGCACGAGCGCGACGAGGCCGCCGTTTTCGAGCTTCACCTCAATGTCAAAGCCGGCGGCCTCGAACTTGTACTTGCCGATCTCTTTGGCCATCGCATCGGCCGAAACCGTCTGCGGCTTGTTCGGATTTTCGATGAGGTTGTCCCAGACGATCGACATCAGCTCGCTTCCGAGCGGTGAGCCCGAAACGTTCGTCAGCATCACGAAACCGACCTTCTTTTCGGGAATCATCGCGACCATCGAATTGAATCCGTCGATGTTGCCGCCGTGCTGGAGCACCTTCATCCCGTTCCATTGCTGGATGAACCAGCCAAGCCCATACGCGACCGACCCGTTCGGGGCGATGTTCATCTGCTTCTTCGTCCATTCGTCGTACGACTTCTCGCTGATCAGAGACTTTCCGTTGACCGATCCCTTGTCCATTACGAACGTGATCCATTTGGACATATCGCGGGCCGAAGAGTTGATCGATCCGGCCGGCGCGACAGCGTCGATCGAGCGGAACGGCAACAGGCGCGTTTCCTTCGTGTCGAAGTTGAAGTCGTATCCGAGCGAATAGTCTTTGGCCTTCCTCATCGAGGGTATGTCCATCGTCGAATTGTCCATGCCGAGCGGCTTGAAGATATGCTCGGGGACAAACTTCTCCCACGGCATCTTCTGAGTCTGCGCGACGATCTCGCCGGCGGCCGCAAACATCACGTTGTTGTAAAAGAACCGCTCGCGCAGCTTCGCCATCGGTTTGGCACCACCGACGACCTGGATCAGTTCAGGTCGCGTCAAGCGCTCGGTAACCATCGCGAGATCGGTCCGGTTAAGTCCCGAAGAATGATCCATCAGATCGCGGACGGTCATGTTCTTGTCGGTTTCCGGATCCTGCATTTTGAAGTACGGCAGATATTTGCGCGGACTGTCGTCGAGATTCACCTTGCCCTCGTCGACGGACATCAGCATGCTCAGCGCGGTGAACGCCTTTGTTGCCGATCCGATTCCGAACTGCGTGTCAGGCGTCACCGGGATCTTTTTCTCGAAATCTTTGAATCCGAGTCCCTTCATAAAGACGACTTTGCCGTCCTTGACGATCACCAGCGACATGCCCGGAATTCCGAGTTCCTTGCGGCGCGACTCGACCTTCTCCTCGATTCGCTGCAACGCGGAGTCGAGGTCGGCGGTCGATTGAACTGCGGCCGATTGTGCCAGGACCGCCTGTGGGACGGCGCCTGAAATGAACGCAACTAGTAAAGCAAACGATAGGAATAATTTAAGAAATCGATTGTCGGTCATGATTTTTCTCCGAAATTGGATCGAAGGCTTTTACGCCGGGGCAGCAACAAAAGTTCACCGTTTACGCCGAATTAAGATCGGCGCGAAACGTAACGTTTAGCGCGTTTTGCGAGGTACAGCGGAAGGCGCGCGAGTCCGCCGGCAAAAAGCCGGATCGGACGTTTGCGGCTAAAGGCCGACGCCACGGCGTACAGCGGACGCGGGGTGAACTGCGGCCGGTTGTAGATCGCGTAGATCGGCTCCCACGAATCGGGCCGCAGTTTGTTCTTGAAGGCATCGAGACCGTCAAAGTTGTAAAGCGGCTGGCCGTAGCGGCGGATCAGGCGCAGAATGGTCCGCAGCCACAGCGGGTTCAGAAAACGCTCGATCCTGGCGCGGTGCGAAAGCGGCGAGAGGCCGAGCGTGGCGAAATCAAATCCGTCGCGGGCGAGCGCGCGCATCGCCGCGTCGATCAGCATTTCGACGGTTCCGTTCGGGGATCCCGGACGATGGATGAACTGTTCGAATAGCCAGCCCCGACGTGTCGCGATTGGCGAGATCAGGAGGAATCCGGCGATCCCATTCGGTCCGGTGGCGACGAAGATACGCCGATCGAAGATCCGCGAAAGAGTGTCGGGCTCGACCAAAAAGTGAAGCGGAGGAAGTCCTTTGTCCGCAAGCCACGCCTGCAGGACCGTTTCGAGTTCAGGGTTCTCGAAAGCCTGTTCGCGACTCCATTCTTTGACGCTGAGCCCCTTGTTCCGTGCGCGGTTGATCTGTGCCCGCAATGATTTGTCGCGGGCAACGATCGCCGACCAATTCGACGGATCCCAGACTGGTTGGGCGCCGAGAAGAACCCGTGAGTGTCGCTCCGAGTCTTTCAATGCGGCTTCGAGGCGCGCTTCCGCCGCGACGTAACAAACCCGCTGACGGGCTCTTGCCGCTTCCGATTCAAATTCCCGAACCAGAGCAGCGAGCCGATCCTTCGTGCAAACCGGCGCACCCGCGACGACCCGAACTCCGGCGGCCAGAGTCCATCCGATCACCGCGTCCCCTTCACGTGAGAACCAGCGGTTGAATCCCGGATTGAGGATTTGATAAGAGGTCGTGTTCCAACCGTAGGCGAGTATTAACCGGCGCGTTTCCGCCAGTTCGGCTTGTTTTGACTTCAGCATGTCGAACATCTTCAGGCGAGGTGATCAGCCGGCGATACGGCGCAGGTCGCCGATTATCCTCAGCAGGACCCTGAGCACCCGCTCGACCTCGTTCATTGAATTGTACCTTCCGAGTGACAGCCGAACCGATCCGAGCGCTTGTTCGAAGGGGATTTCCATCGCCTGCATAACGGCCGACGCGGTATGAGACTCCGCATTGCACGCGGAACCTGTCGAGACGCAGATCCCTTCCGCATCGAGACGCGCGAGTATCATCTCGCCGTTCAGACCGCGGAATGAAATGTTCGATGTATTGGGCAGGCGCACGCTTCGGTCGGAGGTTCCGTTCAGCCGCGCGAACTCGAATTCGGCGAGGATCCCGTCTTCGAGCCGATCGCGAAGCTCACGGACGCCACGCATCGGAGTGAGGTCGGAAGCCAGTTCCGCAGCTTTTCCGAGTCCGGCGATCTGATGGACCGCTTCGGTTCCCGCGCGACGGCCACGTTCCTGTCCGCCGCCGATCTGCAGCGACGCCGGATCGACGCCCCGACGGATGTAGAGCGCGCCGACGCCTTTCGGGCCGTGGAACTTATGCGCCGAGATCGAGAACATATCGATCGCCGTCGGGGCGAGTTCGACCGCGATCTTGCCCGCCGCGTTGACGCCGTCGACGTGAAACCAGGCATCCGATCGCGATTTGACGATCTCGGCCAGTTCGGCGACCGGAAACAGAATCCCGGTTTCGTTGTTTGCCATCATCACCGAGACAATTCCCGTGTCCGCCCGGAGCGAATCGCGAAGTTGGTCAGGATCGAGCGAGCCGTCGCTGTCGACGTCGAGCCAGGTCACATCGCATCCTTTCGATTCGAGCCGTTCGCAGGTTTTCCGAACGGCCTCATGCTCGACCCGCGTCGTAATTATGTGGCGTTTTTCGGGTCGCGCCTCGACGGTGCCGAGGATCGCCCAACTGTCGCTTTCGGTGCCGCCCGACGTGAAGACGATCTCGTCCCGGTACGCCGCCCCAAGAAGCCGGGCAACCTCTTCCCGCGATTCCTCAACTATGTTCCGAACGGCCCTTCCGGCGGCATGCGAAGACGACGGATTCCCGCAATTTTCCGTCAAGAACGGGGTCATCGCGGCGAGCACTTCAGGGGCGACAAACGTCGTCGCATTGTTGTCAAAATAAATCATAGACGTTGATTGATAATTGTTTATGGTTATTTGATAATGTCAATCTATCCCGTTCTGGCTGCCGAAAATAAGGGGTTCGGGCACACTTGCACGTGAAAGCTACCTTAAAAATTACCGATGCGACAGGTGGTTCGTGGGACATTGATCTCGCGCCGGATTCCGTTTATACGATCGGGCGCTCGAAGGAGAACAGTGTCGTTCTGAACGATCGCCGCGTGTCGCGTCATCATGCGCAGATCTTCTGCGATGGCGATGCCGTGCGTATCATCGACGGCATTGTTGTCGGCGGCGAGATCAAGCGCAGCGTCAACCGGGTTTTCGTCAATGGTCAGCCAACGCTTGAGAAATATCTTGATGACAACGACGTCATCACGATCGGCGAAAGCAGTCTTGTCTTTCAGCGGGTCGAGACGCCCGTCGCCGTTTACGAGCCGGCCATGCAGGAATTCAGTACGCTGCCGGTGACCGCCGAACCGGCCGGCCTTGTTCCGGATACGGAAGACGCGCCGAGGTCGTCGTCGACCGCGATCCCGCCGGTCCCCGCGGCGCCGGTTCCGACCGCCCTTCGTTACGACGATCAGCCGCTCGGTCACACGCAAATGCTCCTTTCGGCCGAGAAGATCATCGGCAAAAGCGTGACCTCGATGGAAGCGGGGCTGACGACTCCCGCGGAACTCAAGTCGCTGCGCCGCAAGGCCGAAACGCTGGAGATGCTTTACGAGCTGAGCAAGACGCTCGGCAACGTCTTCGATCTAAAAGAGATATTCATTCGCGCGACCGATCTTATCTTTCGCGGAACGCCCGCCGACCGGGTCGTCGCTCTTCTTGCCGAGGAAACCGTCGACGGCAAGATCCTCGACTATTCGCTCGTGCCCATCGCGATGAAGGCCCGCGATGCGCAACTCGAAAAGCTGACCGAAAAACTGCCCGTTTCGCGGACGATCACGCAGCGCGTGATGCGAGAGAAAGTGGCGTTGCTTTCGCAGGACGCGAAGACCGACGAAAAGTTCATCGGAGCCGAATCGATCGTCTCGCAGGGCGTCCGGTCGACGATTTGCGCACCGCTGATCACCGAATCGAACGTCCACGGCGTCGTCTACGCCGACCGCCTTGATCCGTTCGCCGCATTCACGCCGGACGACCTCGAACTTATCTCGGCCGTGGCCGCACAAACGGCCGTTTCGGTCGAGACGGTGAAGGCCCACAAACGGCTTGCGCGCGAGGAAGTCGCCCGTGCGAACTACAGCCGTTTCATGCCCGAGTATGTCGTAAAACAGTTGCTCGACAACCCCAATTCGTTTAGACTAGGGGGCGTCAATCAGAAGATTACTGTTTTGTTCGCCGATATTCGCGGCTTCACATCGTTTTCGGAACGAGAGAATCCGGAAAAGATCGTCGGTCTTTTGAATCGCTATTTCACGGCCATGAGCGAGATCATCTTCGCTTACGGCGGAACGCTTGATAAATACATCGGCGATGGCTTGATGGCGCTGTTTGGTGCGCCGACCGCCTCGCCGGAGGACGCCAAGAACGCGCTGACGACCGCGGTCGCGATGCAGAAGCGTTTGCTTGTTTTGAACCAGGAACTGGCGTCGGAAGGATTGAACGGCATCGAGATCGGGATCGGGATGCACACCGGTGTGGCGACTGTCGGCTACATCGGATCCGAAAAGCGGAGCGAATACACGGCGATCGGCGACACGGTAAATCTTGCGGCCCGGCTCGAACAGAACGCGAACGGCGGCCAGATCCTTGTAAGCGAGGCGACCGCCGCCGAATGCCGCGACCTTATCCCCCTGATTCCACACGAACCGTTGACGGTGAAGAACCGAACACAGCCCGTAACGCTCTATGAGGTCAAGTGGAAGTAGCCCTCGTTTTGAAGTTTCGAATGCTAAAGCCGGTCCCGCACCGGTGAGTTGTATATGCGAATTTCGTCGCTGAAAAAGCTGGTTACCGATTTGATGGCGATTGACATGGGAACGTCAAGCACCATCATTGCTGTTCGTGGCCGGGACATTGTTCTCGACGAGCCATCGTATATCGCCGTTAACGAACTAACGAACGACGTCGTTGCTTACGGTCAGGAAGCCTACGACATGATCGGGCGCGAAGGGCGCGACATCACGGTCGTTGCGCCACTCAGCGGAGGCGTCGTCGCCGACTTCGAGAAAACGAAGCGAATGCTTGCCTTTTTCGTCAGAAAATCGAAGTCGGGCGGATCGCAGGTATCGACGCAGGCCGTCATGAGCATCGTTTCGGACGTTACGCACGTCGAGCAACGGGCGCTTATGAATGCGGCCGAAGAAGCTCATATCGGCAAGGTGCATCTGGTTGAAGAAGGGCTTGCGGCGGCTTTCGGCGCGGGCGTTTCGCCGACCGACAAACGCGCGTCGGCGGTAGTTGATCTCGGGGCCGGCACGACCAACATCGCGATCATCGCAAAGGGCACCGTCATCAGTTCGACATCGGCGCGAATCGGCGGCAACGAGATAAACACGGCCCTCGCGACGCACATCCGGCGCCATCGCGGACTTCAGGTCGGCGAAGAGACGACGGAGAATCTCAAAACGAACTTTGCATCAACTTATCTTCCCGAAGACATCGCCCGCTCGATGGAAGTGCGTGGGCGGGACGTTCAGACGGGCAGCCCGGGCGCGGTGGACATCACCGCCGGCGAGGTTTATCCGGTCGTCGAAGCAATCGTTCGCCGGATCGCCCAGTTGATCAGCGACACGCTGACCGAACTGCGACCCGAAGTTGCTGCCGACATCTACGATCGCGGCGTGATCCTGACCGGCGGAGGCGCGCTGCTCAACGGGCTCGATCAGTATTTCAGGAATTTCGTGAATCTGCCGTTTACCGTTGCCGATGAACCGCGCTACGCGACGGTCCGCGGACTGCTGAAGATGTTCGACGAGCCGGATCTTCTCGAAAGGGTCTCGCGTAACGAACTCAGTTTGCTTCAGAACGCCGAAATTCCATTCGAAGCTTAGGCAGGTTCATCTCCGATCCCGATAAATGTCTCGTTTTCTCGAAATCGTGAAACGCCAGTTCGCACTGGCGCACGTGTCGGGAATCCCGGTGCGCATCGACCTGCGGTGGCTTTTCGTCTTCGCGCTGATGTCGTGGCTTACCGCGATCAACCTCAGCCCGCGCTATGTCGATAATTTCGGCTCAGCCCTGATCCTCGGCGCGATCACTTCATCGGTCCTTTTCCTCTCGATACTGTTCCATGAGATTGCCCATTCGCTCGTTGCGCGCTTGGAAGGGATCGAAGTGCTCGAGATCGTTCTTCATCCGTTCGGAGGACTTTCACGCTTTCGGCGCGAGCCGGACACCCCGCGAGCGGAGTTGCGGATCGCGATCGCCGGACCGGCCGCGAGTTTCATGCTCGCATTGCTTTTTGCGCTGCTGATGGCCGCCGCCAACGCGGCCGGCAACGAAACGATCACGCTGCTCCTCTTCTTTCTTGTCCTTTGGAACTTCATGATCGCCGTCTTCAATATGTTTCCGGGCTACCCGCTCGACGGCGGACGCGTTCTCAGGGCGTACCTGTGGCATCGCGGCACTGACATCAACGACGCGACGATCATCGCGGGCCGCTTCGGCAAGGTCATCGCGATCGTGCTGATCGTCTTCGGCATCCTCGCAGCGCTTTTTCGCGGGGGCCTGTTCACCGGTCTCTGGACGATCCTGGTCGGCATCTTTCTCTACGACGCCGCACGGACGATCATCCGTCAGGTCCGGCAATTCGACGACATGATCGTCGAGGAGGCGATGGAACTGGCCGTCACGGTCGCTCCCGAGATGAACCTGCTGGAGTTTATCGACACCGTCCTTCCTCTTCACCGGCGCACGATCTATCCCGTTTCGCGTGACCGGCAATTTTACGGAATGCTGCTTTTGGAAGATCTCAAGGAACGCCCGCGGGAGACATGGCATCAAATCCGCGTACAGGATGCGATGCGGCCGGTCGTTCCCGAGTTTTTCATCGAGACAAATGCGCTTTTGACCGAAGCGAAAACACTCATGCGCGAGAACGGCGTCAACGCGCTCGGCGTCGTCGAATCCAACGGACTTCTCGTCGGTTTCATTCAACGGGGTCGGATTCGAAAGCGAAACTGAAGCGAACGCAAACACCCCGCACCAACCGCGTCAAACAACTGTAAGTACGCCCGAGGCCTCGTACCGAGCGTCGCGAAATTCAAAAAACTTGATATGATTGTCAGGTATTTGTGGTATGCAGCTGACTGATTACATCCCGACAATGAACACTGCGCGAAGCGTCATCGACATCGTGCTCGTATTCATCATTGTCTACGTCGTGCTCAAGCTGCTCCGCGGAACGCGCGCCGTCCCGACCGTCGTCGGGATGGTTGTTTTGGCGCTTCTTTACTGGTTCGCCGTCGCCCAGGATCTGTTCACGCTCGAATTCGTACTCCGGTCGGCGGTCTTTGTTTATCCGTTCCTGATCATCGTTCTTTTCCAGTCGGAGATCCGCCAGGCGCTGATCTATTTCGGGAACCGGCTGCGGTTTCCGGTCATCCGCCGGCAACGCGGGCTTGGCGAAAGCATCTACGACGAGATAGTTCTCGCGGTAACAACGCTCGCGTCGGACAAGATCGGAGCGCTGATCGTCCTCGAACGCAACGTCGGGCTGCGCAATCTGATCGACGCCGGGGTTCAGATCGACGCAAAGCTCAGCTACGATCTTCTGGTCACGATCTTTCATCCGTCAACGCCGCTCCATGACGGCGCGGTCGTCATCCAGCGGGAACGGGTCGCTGCCGCCTCGGTCTTTTTGCCGTTGACGAAAAACGCGAGCGTCTCGCGTGAACTTGGCACGCGACACCGCGCGGCGATCGGCGTGACCGAAGGCTCAGACGCGATCTCCGTGGTAGTTTCGGAGGAGACCGGGCTGATCACTTTCATCGAGAACGGCCAGATGAAACGGAATCTGGATCCGAATCAGTTGCGGACTCTGTTGCTGACCGCGATGGAGATTCCGGTCGTCGAGCGCAAGCGCGAAACGACCAAGGCGATGACCGAAGAAACGATCTGATTTTCGATTTGCAATTTGCGATTTGCGATTGGGCATCGCACGGGAGTCTTTTACTTTAGCCTTTTTCACTTTTTAATTGTTCGGTGAAGAACTTCGATTTCAAAATTCACGACTTGCGGGCCATGTTCTCGGGGATTTTGCGGAAAGTATTCCTTGAGGACTGGACCATGAAGCTCATTGCGCTGGTCATCACGCTGGCGCTGTGGTTTGGCGTCTCCGGACTCCGCGAGCCGAAAACCGAGCGTCTACGCAGCGTTGCGCTCAATCTTCGGGTATCGAATGACGTCGAGATCACTAACTCGCCGGTCAAGGAGATCGACATCGTCGTTACCGGCGACGAC
>JAKQII010000321.1 GCA_029557535.1 Acidobacteriota bacterium | reverse complement strand
AGTATCGCCACTCAATCGCAAATTGAAAATCGCAAATCGGTCGGTGGTCGGTGGTCGGTGAGCAACCCCTCAAATCGCAAATTGCAAATTGAAAATCGCAAATCGGTCGGTGGTCGGTGGTCGGTGGTCGGTGGTGATGACCTGAAGCTGTTCGTTTCCAGCTTTCCGTTATCAGCTATTACGAATCGGTAGACGGTAGACGGTAGACGAAATCATCTTGATTTGGCAATCGCAAATTGGGTTCTTTGAAAAACCCTTTCGAAAACAGTCGTTTTGAAGGGTCTTGCAAGTGTTTGAAGTATATAATATTTGCATGAAAAACAAGCAGCTGACGCTGATGGACGCGATGCTTACGATGTCGAGACGGAAGAAGACCAGCCGCGCGGTAGAGACGTTGGATTCGATCGGGAAACTGGTGGACTGGGTATCGCTGGTCAAGATAGTCGAGGCGTTGGACCGGACCCGCGAAGGGCGTGGCGGAAGGCCGCCGATCCCGTTTGAAGTGAAGCTGAAGATGCTGTTTTTGCAGTACACGTTCAATCTGAGCGACGAGGAGCTTGAGGACCAGTTGATCGACCGGTTGTCATTCCAGCAGTTCGTCGGGCTTGGGTACGACGAGGAGATCCCCGATTTTACGACGTTCTGGAAGTTCAAGGAGAAACTGGCGAAGGCGGGGCTGACGGGAAAGATCTTCGAAGAGATCGTCAGGCAGATCGAGGAGCGGGGACTGATCCTGAAAAGGGGGACGATCATCGACGCGACGCTGATCAACAGTGCCAATCGTCCGCAGTCGGCGAAGAACCGGGAGAAGAATAAGGATAACGGCCAGATCGACACGGATGCGTCGGGGGCGAAAAAGGGCAGGAAGCAGTACTACGGATACAAGGGCCACATTGGAATGGACGAAGGCAGCAAGATCATCCGCAAATGCGCGCTTACTCCGGCTGACGTGCACGACGTGCGCCGGGTACAGGAGATGGCAAGCGGCGACGAGAGGAGCATCTGGGCCGACATGAACTACCGCGTGGCCGAACACAAGCGGGCGGCGCGGGCGGCCGGGATATATTACGGCGTGATGGACAAACCGGCGCGGGCGACGCCGCTGACCAACAGGCAGAAGAAAAGGAACCGGAAGAAAGCGCGTGTACGCAAGGTGGTCGAGCACGCCTTTGGATTCATGAGAAAGAAGCTGAAAGTGACCGTGATGAGAGCCAGGAACCTGCCGCGGAATACGCTCAAGTTCGATATGTGGTGCACGGTTTACAACGTTCTGAGGGCCGGTTTCCTTCTCAGGCGGAAGTGTGTCTGAGAAAAGAAAGGCGGGAGAAATCGGTACTGAAAAACGACCGGAACCGGCGCAAATGCCGCCGGAATCGAAAATGAAATCCCAAGGAGCAGTGGAACAACGAACCAAAATGAAAAGAACGCGACCCGATTTCAAAAAAATCACGAAAAACAACCGGGCCGAGATCTAACCGAGTTTGTCAAAGCTCCCAAATCGCAAATTGGAAATTGCAAATCCCTTCCCGGTTATTTGTCATGCTCCACGCCGTCGCGGCGCTCGGCGATATGCCACAGGACGCCTGCCGGGTCGACGACGTAAACGATCCTTAGCCCCCACGGCTGGACGGCGGGCGGCTTTGGTTTCGGCACGCCGAATCGGCCAGGCAGATCGAGCGATTCGATGTGCGCCCACCACGCGTCGAGATCGTCGACCATGAGCTGCATCATGAAATTGACCGCCCAATCTTCGTTGTAACGACGTTGAAGGAGAAAACCGCCCGAGCCGGTTTTGAAGATCGCGACCTCGCTGTCGAGGACCTTTTCGAATCCGAGCGATTCATAAAAGGCCTTGGAAAGATCGAAGTTTTTGGTCGGAATAAATGGCCGGGACTGCTCGGTTCCGGAAGGTACATTGGACATGTCTGTCATCTCCTAAACCGGCTGGACAAGGTCCCAAAGGTTGCCGTACATGTCTTTGAAAACGGCAACCGTGCCGTATGGCTCTTCCTTCGGATCGCGCACAAATTCGACGCCGTTTTCGAGATACCTATTGTAATCACCCCAAAAATCCGAGGTGTAAAGAAAAAGAAAAACACGGCCGCCGGTCTGATTTCCGACGCGCGTGGTCTGATCCTCGTTCACGGCCCGCGCCAGCAGTATCCGCGCGCCGCTGCCGCCTTTGGGCGAAACAACCACCCAACGCTTGTCCTGCGCCGGCTGATATTCGTCCTCGATCAGCTCAAAGCCGAGTTTATCGACATAGAATCGGATCGCCTCATCGTAATCTCTGACGACGACCGACACCAGCCCCAACGACTGCGTCATAATCTCCTGTAATAACCAACGAACGTCTTCGATCGATATTGCAGCTTGAACCTAAATTTCGCAGGTTCGCGAAAGCTTCCAATCCGCAGATCGCGCTCACGGACAACTGAGTAAGAAGCAATTACAAATCGCAAATTGAAAATGTCATTCCACCGTCACGGATTTCGCGAGATTTCGCGGCTGATCGACGTCGCAGCCGCGGCGGACCGCGATGTAGTACGCCAATAGCTGAAGCGGCACGACCGAAAGGATCGGCGCCAGAAGATCCGAGACCCGCGGGATCTCGACGACGTGATCCGAAACGACCGAACTCATCTTGTCGCCTTCCGACAAGATCGAAAGAATGATCCCGTCGCGCGCCTTGACCTCGACGATGTTCGAGTGCGTCTTCTCGTAGCGAAGTTCGCTTCCGGCGTTGCCTTCCTCGCGCGTGTTGACGATGACGACCGGGAGTTTCTCGTCGATCAGCGCGTTCGGACCGTGCTTCATCTCGCCGGCCGGATAACCTTCGGCGTGAATGTACGAGATCTCCTTGAGCTTCAGCGCGCCCTCGAGCGCGACCGGGAAATTGATCCCGCGGCCGAGATAAAGAAAATCCTGAGAGCGGAAAAAGTCCCGCGAAAGCTCCTCGATCGAATCCGCGTCCGAGAGGATCTCCTCGATCTTCATCGGCAGTTCGATCAACTCCTGCGCGTGATCGATGACCTGCTGTTCGCTGAGTTTGCCGCGAGTTTCGCCCAAATAGAGAGCGAAGATGTAAAGCGCGATGATCTGCGAAGTGAACGCCTTCGTCGACGCAACCGAGATCTCCGGACCGGCGTGTGTCAGGATCGTCCCGTCGGCCTCTCGCGTGACCATCGAACCCTGAACGTTGCAGATCGCGAGAACCTTGCAGCCCGCCTCTCTCGCTTCGCGCATTGCGGCGATCGTGTCGGCGGTTTCCCCTGACTGCGAAATGACGATCAGCAGGTCGTTTTCGTCGAGGACCGGATTCCGATAGCGGAACTCCGACGCGTAATCGACCTCGACCGGGACGCGCGCGAGCTCTTCGATCATGTATTTGGCGGCGATCCCGGCGTGCCAGCTCGTTCCGCAGGCGGCGATCTTGATCGTCCGGACGGCTCGGAATTCCTCTTCCGAAATATTCATCGGATCGAGGTAAACCTTGCCTGTATCGAGCGAAACCCGCCCGCGGACGGTGTCGCGGACGGCGCGCGGCTGTTCGTAAATCTCTTTGAGAAGGAAGTGCTTGAAGCCGCCCTTCTCGGCCATGATCGGATCCCAGGTGATCCGCTGCTGTTTCGGTTCGACGGCGTTCCCGTCGAAGTCCATGACGCGCACCGAATCCTTCGTGAGGACCGCGATCTCCTTTTCGCCGAGATAGAACACGTCCCGCGTGTGCTGCAAGATCGCGGGAATGTCCGAGGCGACGAAGAATTCCCCGTCCCCGAGGCCGATCACGACCGGCGGACCTTCGCGGACGGAAATGATCTTGTCGGGCTCGTCGGCGGAAATTATCGATAGCGCGAAGATGCCGCGCAACTGCTGGACCGATTTGCGGACCGCGTCCTCGAATCCGAGGCCGTCCGACTTCATCGTTTCTTCGATCAAATGCGCAACGATCTCGGTGTCGGTTTCGGTCTTGAACTCGTGCCCTTTCGACCTCAGCATCTCTTTGAGAGTGAGATAATTCTCGATGATGCCGTTGTGAACGACGACGATCCGGCCCGAACAATCACGGTGGGGATGCGCGTTCTCTTCGGTCGGACGACCGTGCGTCGCCCACCGCGTGTGGCCGATGCCGTAGTTGCCGTCGAGCGGCTTCAAGCGGATCGCTTCTTCAAGATTCCTGAGCTTGCCTTCGGCGCGGCGCAGTTCGAGATGATGGTTGTCATCGACGACGGCGATCCCGGCCGAGTCGTAACCGCGGTACTCGAGCTTCCTCAAACCGTCGATGATCAACGGCACAACCTGTTTGTTTCCAACGTATCCAACGATTCCACACATAATTTTTGACTGGAACGCAAGCGTCCCGCTTGCCTTGAGCGCGAAGCGCGAACAGGGATTAATCCTCCGATTTCAAAGTCCTGATCGCTCTCGCGGGAGCGCCGACGACAAGTTTGTTCGGCGGGACGTCCTTTGTAATGACGCTTCCGGCACCGCTGACGACGCCGTCGCCGACCTTCACAGGCGCGACGAGCATCGTGTCGGATCCGATCTTGACGTTGTCTCCGATCTCCGTTCGGTGCTTGTTCTTACCGTCGTAGTTGCAGGTGATGGTTCCCGCGCCGATGTTCGTGTTTTCCCCGATCGTCGCGTCGCCAATGTATGTCAAATGGTTCGCCTTCGAGTTGCGTCCGATCCTGGATTTCTTGACCTCGACGAAGTTGCCGACGTGCGCGTTTTCGCCGATCTGCGCAGCGGGACGCAGGTGCGCAAACGGGCCGATGCGAGCGCCGCCGGACACTTCGGCGTCCGTGATGACGCAGTTGTCGAGGATCTCCACGCCATGGCCGATCTTCGAATTCGAGATCCGCGTTCCGGAGCGGATCGTGCAGCCGTCGCCGATCACGGTTTCACCCTCGATCGACACGTTCGGGTGGATCACGGTGTCGCGACCGATCGTCGCCCGTTGGGAAATGTACGCGTTTTTCGGATCGATGAACGTAACGCCGTAATCGAGCATCAGTCTGGTGATCGTCCTGCGGCGAAGGACGCGTTCCATCTCGGCGAGTTGGGCGCGGTTGTTGATCCCTTCGATCTCGAACGGATCGTCGTGACGATAGATCGAAACGTCCTCGCCTGTCTGCCGCATCAGCGACGGAACATCGGTCAGGTAATACTCACCCTGTGCATTGTGGTTCTTGACATGCGACAAGGTCTCGAAGAGCTTCGTTGTATCGAAGCAATAAATGCCGCTGTTGATCTCGCGGATCGACTTTTCTTCGTCGGTCGCGTCCTTCTGTTCGACGATCGATTCAAACTGCCCGAGCTCGTCGCGGACAATGCGACCGTAGCCGGCAGGATCGTCGAGTTTCACCGTCAGGATCGTGCAGGCTGCGCCGCGTCCGCGATGCGCGCGGTGCTGCTGGACGAGAGCCGCGAGCGTTTCGGCACGGATCATAGGCACATCGCCCGAGAGTACGAGAAGCGTCGAATCCTGACTCTCGAGCAGGCCGCGCGCCACGTTGACCGCGTGACCGGTACCGAGTTGCTCGTTCTGCCAGACGAATTGCACCAGCGAATCGTCGAGCTCTTCCCGAACCGCCAGTTGGACGTCCTCGCCCTGATGCCCGATCACGACGCAAACTTTCTCCGGCGCAAGCGCCGCCGCCGTGCGGCATACGTGATTGATTAGCGGGCGCCCGTCGAGCCGGTGCAAAACCTTTGCAAGGTTCGACTTCATACGGGTCCCAAGCCCGGCAGCGAGGATCAGGATGTTAAGGGGTTTTGGTTCGAACTGGGACATAAGTCAGTGGTCAGTGGTCTGTTCAGCGCTGCGCTACCGCGCGGCGAATCGTTCTTAGCTCAAGTGTCAGTGGTCCGACAATCGCAGATCGGCATTCGCAAATCGCAATTCAAAGGACCACCTTTCGCCTCGGCTGCAACGCGCACAAAAGCACAACCTGCGCGAGCTTTTCGGGATGATGACGGACCATTTCGCCTTCGTCGAGAAGATTACCATACACGACCTCGGCCCCCTCGATCGTCTCAGGTGAGATCGAGCCGTGTACTCCGATCTGGTTCGCGCCTTCTTCCGAATACCGCTGCATTTGAACGTCCGAAATTGCCCGGTTGTTTACGAGGACGTAGTCGAAGTCGATCAACGGAGCGTACTGCCGGAAAATTTCCAGATGCCGCCGCGACGTCATTCCATCGGTTTCGCCCGGCTGCGTCATCAAGTTGCAGACAAATACCTTCACCGCCGCTGAATCGGCGATGGCTTCCGCGACGCCGTTCACGAGGATCGGCGGAAGCAGCGACGTGAAAAGCGAACCTGGACCAATGGTTATGACATCCGCCTCGTAGATTGCCGCGAGCGCCTCGGGAAGCGGCTTGCAGTTCCCGGGTTCCAGGTATAGTTGCTTGATCTTGGTTCCGACCTTCCCGATGTTCGTCTCACCCTTAACAATGGTTCCATCAAGCAGTTCGGCCGCCAACCGCACATCATCCGTGGTCGCCGGATAAATGTGTCCCTTGCTCGCGAGGATCTCGGACGAGAGCTTCACCGCTTTGGCAAAGTCTCCGGTGATTTCGGTCATTGCCGCCAGGAACAGGTTTCCGAAACTGTGTCCGCCGAGTTCACCGCTGCCGCTGAATCGATGCCGGAACAGCTTTGCCAACAAATGCGAATCCTCCGACATCGCGACCATACAGTTGCGGATGTCCCCCGGGGGCAGCATTTGAAGCTCGTCCCGAATCCGGCCGGAACTTCCGCCATCGTCCGAAACAGCGACGATCGCAGAAAGATTGCTAAGCCACACCGGTTCCGTTTCGGAAGGTCCGACAAAGCGCTTCAGGCCGGAAAGTAACGTCGACAGCCCGTTCCCACCGCCGATCGCGACGAAGTTCAAAGAAAACGCATCGTGTGAAAACAGGTGATTCCGCATGCGATCGGAGACTCGACGAAAATCCGGGGACGGATGGATTGACCTTCGTAAACGGCAGATTTAGTTGAATTTGTCGTTTGACGGCCAAGCGCTGCCGTCGAAGGAAGTTTAACATTTTGAAAGATTCAAACTCAATCGCTTTTTTGAACGGCGATCGCCTGTTGATCGTTGACAACCGCGTCTTAGTGCGGAAAAAAAAGCTTGAAGCTATTTCCGAGCGTGTGTTAAATTATGAAAGTAGCAGGCCGAACTGCTCGCCCGACCTGTTCAAAATAATTTCCACAAATTCTTGTTTCGGAAAGACTTACGCTTCTTGCCCTTTTTTCTCCAAGAATCAAGAACACCGAGTTTCAGATGATCGAAACGCCAATTGTCATTCACGAACATCAGTTTCAGAGGATCAAAAGCATCCTTGTGAGGCTGTGTGTTGAGTGCGCATCGCGGGTAGTGTTTCTCGTTGACCGCGACGGTCAGCCGATTGCATTCCACGGCGACATCGGCGACATGGACACGACGAGTTTTTCGTCGCTTGCGGCCGGCAACGTCGCCGCGACGAGTTCGATGGCGAAACTGATCGGTGAGGACGTTTTTCCATGCGTCGTTCACGAAGGTGAGCGCGAGAGTATTTTCATCAGCGTCATCGGCCGAAGTCTTCTCGTCGTCGTTTTCGATGAACGCTCGACGCTCGGACTTGTGAAGCTGCGCGCCAAGAAAGCGAGCCATGAGATCGCTGCGCTCCTCGAGGACGTCGCGCGCGACTCGGCCGCACACCGGTTGAGCGAAAACTCATTCTTCGCCGAAATTACAGACGAGGATATTGACAGCCTGTTTTCGTGATTTGGGAATTGGGATTTGGGATTGCGGATTGCGACACCCAAATTCCGAAATCCGAAATCACAAATCCGACATGATATGACTTTCATCAACTACGCGTCCCGAGAGATCAATTGCAAGATCGTTTATTACGGTCCGGGTTTGTGTGGCAAAACCACCAACCTCCAGTACATTTACGATTCGACTGCCCCACAAGCAAAAGGCAAATTGATCTCGCTCGCGACGGAAACCGACCGTACGCTCTTTTTCGACTTCATGCCGCTCGAACTAGGGACCGTCCGCGGTTTCAAAACGCGCTTTCACCTTTACACCGTGCCCGGCCAGGTCTATTACGACGCCTCCCGCAAGCTTATCCTGAAGGGCGTTGACGGCGTGGTGTTCGTTGCCGATTCGCAGGAAGAACGGATGGACGCGAACATCGAATCGCTTTACAATCTCGAGGAAAATCTTCAAACGCAGGGATACGATCTGACCAAGATCCCGTATGTTCTGCAGCTCAACAAACGCGATCTGCCGAACGTGATGCCTTCGGACGAACTTACGGCCGAACTTCAGAAAAAGGGCGAACCTGTATTTGAAGCCGTCGCAGCCCACGGAACGGGCGTTTTCGATACACTCAAAGCGGTCGCCAAACAGGTCCTGACCGAACTCAGAAAGAGCTAAGAAAACGACACGGTCAGTCGTTGATGCGCGGGTCGCCTCCGGGAGCCTGCGCTTTTTTCGTTTTGCATCGCTGTTACGCGTATTGAACTGGGGTCTCGGATTCGGCGGCTTGGTATGATAACTTAAGGAAAATCACTCTTCAGCTGACACTTTTATGTTCGGATCGAAACGCGGCGCGGTTCTGGCCGGAGCAATAGCGGCATCAATCATTGGCTCTTTTTTTGGACCAGCTCGCCTTTTGCGGATCGCCGCCGGCACGCCGGCTCCGATCGATTTTCAGTCGCGCCGGATCGACCCGGCGGGAAGACTGATTCTCAGCCGCGAAACGGGCAAACCGGCCGTAATGCCGCTGACATTCAATTTCGTGCGGACGCCCGACACCGGCGCGGCAGACGGCAAGGGCCGGTTCCTGATCGCCGTCAACAGTGGTTACGGTTTGACTTTCAACTCGAAGAGCAAGGGACAGCAAACGCTTTCGGTCATCGATCTGAACACGGTACCTGAACCGCAAGTTGTTCAAGACATCTACTTTCCGGCGCCGCAGAGCGCGAATTTCGGGCTCGTCTTCGATTCGCGGATCCAGTCGAACGGAAAATACAACCTCTATCTTTCGGGCGGCTTTGAGAACAAGATTTGGATGCTCGCCTTTGATCCGGCGGCGCCGAAACCGATCGCGCCCGGGAACGAACCCGACACCGAATTCAAATCGACCTTCATCGACGTTACGGCCTTTTCGGACGCCGCGCCGAGCCCGAATTACAACTCGAACGTTGCGCCCGTTTACCCGACCGGACTCGCGCTTTCACCGGACGGCAACGCGCTATTTGTCGCCAACAATCTTGGCGATTCGCTCGGGGTCGTCAATGATCTTCGCGATCGCCGATTGATCAGACGCGTCAGGCTCGGACGCCCGGGGTCGAAGCAGTTCGTTTATCCGTATGACGTCAAGTCGAAACCGGCGCGCAACGGCAGATCGGTCGAAAAGGTATACGTTTCATGTTGGGGCGACGGCACCGTCGCGGTCGTTGACGGCGCAACGTTCCGAGTCCGAAAACACATCGTGGTCGGCCGACATCCGACGGCGATGCTATTCAATAAATCGGGTTCGCGGCTTTATGTCGTGAACTCGGACGGCGACAGCATTTCGGTGATCGATACCGTGACCGATGCGGAAGTGCCGCGCGAACCGAGGATCAGCGTCCGTTTGAACGAGAACGGTCCGGGTGGGGTCGGCCCTCAGGGGATCGCGCTAAGTGAAGACGAGAAGACTCTTTACGTCGCGAATTCGAAGACTAACGCCGTCGCCGTCGTCGCCCTCGATCCAAAAATGCGGAGCCGCGTCGCCGGATTCATACCGACCGGCAATTATCCGTCCGCGATCGCAATCGCCAACGGGAAACTGCTGATCGCGAACGGCAAGGGAATCGGGATGGAGAATTCGTCGAACGACGTGAACGAGTCGGGCATGTACCCTAACATGCCGAACCAGAACTACCCGGGTGAGCGCTACAACAAACGAGGGATCTACAGCGCGACGATCGTTTCGGGGAACGTCAGTGTCGTCAACGCGCCGAATCAGCAGGAGTTGTTCGTCTATTCGCAGCGGGTGATGCGTGACAACGGCATGCTCGGTGCCCGAAAGCCGATCTTTCCGAACGGCCGGTCACCGTTCAAGCACGTCATCTACATCATCCGCGAGAACAGGACGTACGATCAGGTGTTGGGTGATCTTGAAAACTCGGGCGACGGAACGAAGGCTGACGGCGATGCTTCGGTCGCGATATTCGGCGCCGGAAACGCGGCCCGGTCACCGAAAGGCGAGCCGCAGAACATCACGCCGAACGCCAGAGCCCTTGCGCTCCGGTTTGGACTTCTCGATCGGTTTTTCGTGAATTCGGAAGCGAGTCCGGACGGCCACAACTGGTCAACCGCCGCGTTTTCAAGCGATTACATCGACAAGGCGTTTCGCTGGGACTATTCGGGCCGCGGCCGCACCTACGATTACGAAGGCTTCAACCGGCTTCCCTCTTACGATTGGCCGTCGGGACAGCCACCGGTCGCGCTGCCGTCGGTGTTCGAACTCCCGGCCACCGTCGACGACGTCGCCGACTTTCAGAAGCGTTATGTTCCCTATCTGAACGGCGCCCGCGACATCGGCGAGCCCGAGACACTTTATCTTTGGGACGCGGCGCAGCGTGCCGGGCTTTCGTACCGCAATTACGGTGAGTTCGTCGGAACCATTTCCGAAGCAGATCTGCAAGAGGTAAATACCGGCAAGTCAAAGGGTTATCCCGATCTTTCGCCGACGCTCAAGGCGTTCGCGACGAAGAAGTCGCTCGAAGGGCATTTTTCCGAATCGTTCCGCAATTATGACCTGACCTGCCCGGATTCGATGACCGTCGATTCATACCGGGCGGCACTCGCTTCGAACGGCGCCAAGGATGCGGCGGTCAGCCCGGACAACCCCGATTTCAAGGGAAGCACGCGCTTCGGCGAATGGGCGCACGAGTTTCGCGGCTACGTCAACGATCTTGCAACCACGAAAGTGGATCGGATGCCGAACCTCTCAATTGTCCGCTTGTCGAACGATCACACCGCAGGAATGAGCCGCAACCGGCCGACTCCGCAGTTCTATGTCGCGGACAACGACTACGCGCTCGGACGTCTTGTGCAGGAAGTTTCAAACAGCCCGTACTGGAAGGATACGGCGATCTTCGTCGTCGAGGACGACGCCCAGGACGGCCCGGACCATGTCGATGCCCACCGCTCACCGGCGTTCGTGATTTCCGCGTGGAACCGCAAGGGAGCGTTGGTTCACGAATTTCACAGCACTGTTTCGCTGATCCGGACGCTTGAAATTTGCCTCGGGATCAAGCCGATGAACTTCCTCGACGCGAACGCGATCCCGATCGATATTTTTGGCGAGACACCCGATCTGACGCCCTTCAACGCCATTTTACCCACTGTCGCGCCGGACAATTTGATGACGCCGGCGAACCCGTCGCGGGCGGCACTCGAGATGATGCGCCTCACCGGCGAACAGGACCTGCGCCACGCCGACATGGCCAACCCGCGGGAGCTCAACGAGATCATCTGGTTCTCGGTCCGCGGCGCTTCGGAGAAGATGCCCGAAGTCTCGCGTCTTCCCGCCTTCGATGTCCTGACCGCCGGCGTGAGTGAGGAAGAAGACGAGGAAAGCGAGGAAGAAGCGGAGGACGGGCCTTGACCGCATTCTTTACGGATTCCTTATTCCGGATATGAAAGAATAAGTTCATATGCCCATTGACCCCATCAGCAGCCGATCAATAATTGGCTACGTCGTTGCGGGCCTCGGTACGATCGCCGTTGTATTCGTTGTTGAACCTATCCAACAGTACATCTCGATCACAGGTGTCGCCTTCTGCCTGCTTCTGATCGTGCTCCTCGTCGCCACTGTCTGGGGGAGCCGGCCGGCGTTGCTCGCGTCGATAGTAGCGGTGCTGTGTTTCAACTATTTCTTCCTGCCGCCGACCGGAACACTGACGATCTCCGATCCCGAGAACTGGGTCGCGTTGGCCGCTTTTCTGGTCGTTGCCCTGACCGCGGGCCAACTGTCGGCGCGGCTGAAGGAACGCGCGCTCCAGGCCGAAGCGGCAAACGACCAGATCTCGCGCCTGTACTACGAACTGAACGAAGCGTTTGAGAAGGCAAGCCACGCCGAAGCGCTTAAGCAAAGCGCCAAACTAAAGTCTGCGCTCCTCGATGCCGTAACGCATGATATTCGAACGCCGCTGACATCAATAAAGGCGTCCGTTACGACTTTGCTAAACGATCGCGATAGGAATCCGGCAGATTCGATCCTGACGACGGAGATGAAGCGCGATATGTTGCTCGTCATAAACGAGGAAGCGGACCGGCTCGATCATTTCGTGGAGGGAATGATCGAACTTGCTAAGATAGAATCCGGCGAATTGTCGGTCACGGCGAGATGGGATTCGGTCGAGGAGATCGTTCAGGCCGCCGTGGCGCGAATTCGCAGCAGACTTGATAAACATCGGCTGATCGTGTCGATTGACCCGGATCTTCCGGTGATCAGGGTCGATGCGCGCGCCGTTTCCGAGGTCCTGTATTCCCTAATCGAAAATGCGGTCAAGTACTCGCCGGACGGGACGGCGATAGTTGTTTCTTCGGCTCGGCTGGATTCCGGACATCTTGTGTTCACAGTTGAAGACGAGGGGCCCGGAATCGCTCCGAAAGACCGGGACGCCATCTTCGAGAAGTTCGTCAGGATCCCTTTCCGCGGGCGCGCCTCCCCCGGAACGGGCCTCGGTTTGGCGATCGCGAAGGGCATCATCGAAGCCCACGGCGGGACGATTTCGGTCACTGACGGCAAGATCGGAGCGAAATTCTCGTTTACTTTGCCAATTGGAGATGATCAAGAGTATGGAAACGAAACCACGGATCCTGATCGTTGATGACGAGCCGCAGATCGTTCGGGTTCTGACGACCGGGTTGATCGCGAACGGCTATGACACACGGTATGCGGACAACGGATTCGACGCGCTGGAGATCGCGGCCAGTTGGTCGCCGGATGTCATCGTCACCGATCTTGTGATGCCCGGAATGACCGGTCTTGAGTTGTGCCGTCAGATCCGCGCCGACTCGGAAACGCCGATCGTCGTTCTTTCCGTCAAAGGCGAGGAAAGGATAAAGGTCGAAGCTCTCGATGCAGGTGCCGACGACTACGTGACAAAGCCGTTCGGGATCGAGGAGCTGCTGGCGCGGCTCCGGGCAGTTCAGAGGCGAAGTCGCACGCGTCCGTCCGAGACCGTGAACATCCTTAGCTCAGGTGATCTTCGTATCGATCTCGACTCGCGCGAAGTCACCGTCGATGAAAAGACGATCCACCTGACCCCAAAGGAGTACGACCTGCTCGTCTATTTCGTCAGTCATCCGGGAAAGGTCCTGACGCAAAGGACATTGCTGGGCGCTGTTTGGGGCGGGAATTTCACCGGCCAATCCGAATATCTGCGGGTTTTTGTCGGGCAGCTGCGGAAAAAGATCGAAAAGGACCCTTCAGAACCTCAATATATTGTGACGGAACCGTGGGTCGGTTATCGTTTTAACCCCGGACAAAGCTGAGCCGGAGCAACCTCGACTGAACAACCCGCCATCATTACGACTTCCTTACGAACTTCTTTCGAACAATTTACATATCACTTACGCCAACCTTATGGAATGGGGTCCAAAATTGTCTTGTTGACAATTTTGCCGAAGCCGAATCCGCCGGGAGGTGTTCCCGCGCGGAGAAAGCGACTCGTTTATCGCAAAGCGGGGACAGCCCCGATCGTTGCGGTCCGGCCGATGGTTGCGGCGGCATGGATCAGGGAGGCTGGATCCCGGCGCAACGAATCCTCGTGCGGAACAGGAGTTCATCGCACTTTATTCGTTGGCATCGAAAATCTTGTTATGGAAATGACTCTTAAGAAACCTAGTTTTGAACGGTCGGAACGAACGGTTCCCGATGAGCGCAGTTCGATGCGGCATTGGACTTTTGCGGCGGCCGTCAGCATCAGCCTGACGGTTGTTTGCCTTTGCGTCGGTCTTTCGCTATCGGTGCTGCCGAATGTTATTGAGACGCCATTCGGCGACCGGTTCTCGCGCGCCGGCTCGATTCTGGTCGCGGCGATCTTTCCGCTTCTGTATTTGACCGCGCATTGCCTTGACGAGATCGACCGCGCCGACAGACATTTGCGGGTCGCGAAGCTGAACAAATTGAAAGGCAAGGGCCTGAATACAGGGGCTTCGGGGATTCTCATACTTCTCTTATCGCTGCTCATCATTCCATCCACCGCTCGTTCGCAACAGACGATCTTCAACGTTCCAACCACCGACGTTCTCGAGAGGGGTGGTGTTTATGTGGAACTGGACGCGGCCTTCAAACCGGTCAACCGGCAGGCCCTTTCAAAATTCTCGAGTTTCGTGCCGCGGGTTGTGGTCGGCGTCGGCGGAGACGTAGAGGTCGGATTGAACGTCGTCGGAAACGTCCAACCGGGGGCCGACACGACAACGCTGGTTCCGACGGTTAAATGGAGATTCTACAGGAATCCCAAATACAAGACCGATCTTATTGCCGGCACCAATCTCTACGTTCCCGTTCGCCGGCGGTCATACGATCTCGGAACCTATTCGTATGTCGCCGGAAGCAAATCGATCGGCAAGGCGCGTCTCACGGCGGGCGCGTTCGTCGCCAGCAAGAACGTCTTCGCCGCAAACGCCGTCCGCGCCGGAGGTCAATTCGGTTTCGAATACAGCCTGAACGGCAAGGTGTCGCTGGCCGCCGATTGGATGACCGGAAGGCATTCCAACGGCTACTTCACGCCGGGCGTGATCTACAAACCCCATCCGCGCGTGACGACATACTGGAGTTATGCGATCGGGAATTCCGACGCATTGATGGGAAATCACTTCTTTTTGCTGGAGGTCGGCTACAACTTCTGAGTCGGGAGGAATCTATGTACGATCTGCTCTTCATCATTGCCATCGTCGGCTTTTTCGGGATCGCGTACGGCTACTTGCGATTCTGTGAAAACCTGCATCGAAGCGAGGACAAAAAATGAACATCGAGAACATATTGACGATCGCGATCTCAATTCTGCTGATCTCATATCTCCTCTACGCCCTCTTGAGGCCGGAGAAGTTCTAACATTATGACGCTTAATGGAATTCTGCAAATTTTGGGGTATCTAGTCGTGCTGACATTGGTCACCAAACCGATGGGTATCTATCTGACACGGGTCTTCGACGGCGAACGGGCTCCCTTCGAGCGGATTCTCGGCCCCATCGAACGAATGATCTACGCTTTCTGCCGGATCAAGCCCGACTCCGAGATGAATTGGAAACAATACGGACGTGCGATGGTGGCGTTCAGCATGATCTCAACGCTCGCCGTGTACGCGATTCAGCGGCTTCAGTACTACCTACCGCTTAACCCGCAGGCGTTCGCCGCCCCGTCACCAGACTCGTCCTTCAACACTGCGGTCTCGTTCATGACGAACACTAACTGGCAAGGATACAGCGGCGAAGCTACGATGAGCTATTTTACGCAAATGACGGCGCTTTCCATCCAGAACTTCGCTTCCGCCGCGGTCGGGCTCGCGATCGCCGTCGTGTTGATCAGGGGAATCGCGCGGTTCGAGACGGATTCGCTCGGGAACTTCTGGAGCGATATCGTTCGCGGGATCCTTTACGTGTTGCTTCCGCTTGCGTTCGTCGCCGCGATCTTCTTTGTTTCGCAGGGCGTGATCCAGAATTTCAAGCCGTATGAGGTGGTCCAGACGCTCGAAGGCACCGGACAAACGATCGCCATGGGCCCCGTCGCGTCGCAGTTGGCGATCGTCCTCGTCGGCACGAACGGCGGCGGATTCTTCAATGCCAATTCCGCGCATCCGTTCCTGAACCCGACTCCGCTCGCGAACTTCGTCCAGATGCTGCTGATTCTGATCATTCCTGCCGGACTGACCTACACCCTCGGTCGAGTCACGCGGTCACAGAGCCACGGTTGGGCGGTCTATGCGGCAATGATGATACTGCTGACGTGCGGCACCTTCGCTTCTTACTGGGCGGAGTCGCGGGGAAACCCGCTGCTGCCGCAAAATGCCGATCAATCGACACTCGGCGGCAATATGGAGGGCAAAGAAAGCCGGTTCGGAATCACGAATTCGGTCCTCTTTGCGACGGTAACGACCGGAGCGTCCTGCGGTGCCGTCAATTCGATGCACGACTCCTTCACGCCGCTCGGCGGAATGGTACCGCTCGTCAACATCCTGCTCGGTGAAGTGATATTCGGCGGCATCGGCGCGGGACTGTACGGGATGTTGGTGTTCGTGATTCTGACCGTCTTCATAGCCGGTCTGATGGTCGGGCGGACGCCCGAGTATCTGGGCAAGAAGATCGAGTCATACGATGTGCAGATGGCAATTCTCTATGCCTTGATCTTCCCGCTGACGATCCTCGTGCTGACCGCGATCTCGGTTCTCGGCGAAGATTTCGGGCTGACATCGCTCAACAATCCGGGCGCGCACGGACTTTCGGAGATCCTCTACGCCTTCACCTCGGCGACGGGGAACAACGGCTCGGCGTTTGCCGGTCTGAACGCCAACACTTTGTGGTACAACACGGCGCTCGGCGCGGCGATGCTCGTCGGCCGATTCCTGATGATCGTTCCGGTCCTTGCGATCGCCAACAATCTGGCGCGCAAGAAACGGGTTCCGGAATCTCTCGGCACGTTCCCGGTGAACACCGCGCTTTTCACCGCGCTGCTGATCAGCGTGATCATCATCGTCGGCGCCCTGACATTTTTCCCGGTGTTGACCCTTTCGCCGATACTTGAGCATTTCCAGATGCTTAGCGGTCAAAAATTCTGAGGCTGCGATTGAATTTATGAAAAAGCAAAAGATCTCGATCTGGGACCCAACGATAATCTCTCAGGCACTGATCCAATCCTTTAAGAAACTGAATCCGCGGACAATGCTGAAGAACCCGGTGATGTTCGTCGTAGAAGTTGGTGCGATTTTCCTAACGGGAAAGCTGATCGCGAACCTCGCGACCGGTTCCGCGGGCAACGTCGGCTTTGAATTCCAAATCACGCTCTGGCTGTGGTTTACCGTCCTCTTCGCGAATTTCGCCGAAGCGATGGCGGAGGGCCGCGGAAAGGCGCAGGCAGACACGTTGCGCCAGGCGAAAACGGAAACCGTCGCCAAACGGCTTGGTTCCAAAGGCGAGATCAAGACCGTCGGCGCGACCGAACTGCGGGTCGGTGATATCGTACTCGTCGAAGCGGGCGATCTCATTCCGGGCGACGGAGACGTGATCGAAGGCGTGGCGTCGGTGGATGAATCGGCGATCACCGGAGAAAGCGCGCCCGTTATACGCGAATCCGGCGGCGACCGCTCGGCTGTCACCGGCGGGACGAAAGTTCTGTCGGATTGGATCAAGGTCAGAATCTCTTCGAACCCCGGAGAATCATTTATCGATCGAATGATCGCACTCGTCGAAGGCGCGGCACGCCAGAAGACACCGAACGAGATCGCGCTCAATATTCTGCTTTCCGGACTGACGATCACTTTCCTGCTCGCGGTGGTCACGCTCCAGCCGTTCGCGATCTACTCCAACGCGGCGCAGACGGTCTTCGTTCTGATATCGCTTCTCGTTTGCCTGATTCCAACTACAATCGGGGGACTTCTTTCGGCGATCGGCATCGCCAGAATGGACCGTCTGATACAGAAGAACGTACTTGCGATGAGCGGCCGCGCTGTCGAAGCGGCCGGAGACATCAACACGCTGCTCCTCGACAAGACCGGAACGATCACGTTGGGAAACCGGCAAGCGACCGAGTTCATCCCGCTTCCGGGGGTTTCAGATCTACGCCTTGCGGATGCTGCACAACTCGCGTCGCTCGCAGATGAAACACCCGAGGGGCGATCGATCGTCGTCCTTGCAAAGAACAGGTTTGGTCTGAGGGGTCGCAAGATCGGCGGAGTTGGAAAATCGCACGAGGTCGTACCCTTCACGGCCCAAACGAGAATGTCGGGAATCGATCTGAACGGCCGGAAGATCCGGAAAGGAGCAGCCGATGCGATTGAAGCGTATCTTGGCGAATCAAGAAACGGAGATCTCCCCGAATTGCGAAGGATCGTCGAACGCGTTGCCCGCGTCGGCGGGACGCCGCTCGTGGTGGCGGAAAACCTTCAACCGCTCGGTGTGATTTTCCTCAAGGACATTGTCAAAGGCGGAATGCGCGAGCGCTTCAATGAGTTGCGTAAAATGGGGATCCGGACCGTGATGATCACCGGCGACAATCGGTTGACGGCTGCATCAATCGCTGCGGAAGCCGGGGTTGACGATTTTCTCGCCGAAGCAAAGCCTGAGGACAAAATGGCGCTCATCAAACGCGAGCAAGCGGAAGGAAAACTCGTCGCCATGACCGGAGACGGAACCAACGACGCGCCCGCGCTTGCTCAGGCGGATGTCGGCGTCGCGATGAACACGGGTACGCAAGCTGCCAAAGAGGCGGGGAATATGGTCGATCTCGACAGCGACCCGACGAAGCTGATCGAGATCGTCGAAATCGGCAAACAGCTTCTGATGACGCGCGGAGCCTTGACCACGTTTTCAATCGCCAACGATGTCGCGAAATATTTTGCGATCATTCCGGCGATGTTCGTGGCGACCTTCCCGGTCCTCAACGGTTTGAACGTAATGAATCTCCAAACGCCCCAATCCGCAATACTTTCGGCGGTGATCTTCAATGCGTTGGTCATCATCGGCCTGATTCCGCTCGCCCTCAAAGGGGTGCGCTACCGCGCGCTTTCGGCATCGGCCCTTCTGCGGCGCAATCTTTGCATTTACGGGCTTGGCGGACTTATCGCCCCGTTCATCGGGATCAAGCTCATCGACATCATCATCAACGCCATCGGAATAGCCCAATAGGATCAGATATATGAAAGACATTATTGCATCGACCTTGTTGATACTCATCCTGACTGCTTCGCTCGGCGTTGTTTACCCGATCGTTGTCTGGGGAATCGCACAAGCGGTCTTCCCATTCCGTTCGAACGGCTCATTGATCGAACACGAAGGACGAATTGTCGGATCGGAACTGATCGGACAGGGATTTCTATCGGAACGATACTTTCATTCACGTCCCAGCGCTGCCGGAAGCGGTTACGACGCATCGGCGTCGGGCGGATCGAATCTCGGCCCGACAAACTCGAAACTCATTTCGCGAATCCAAACGGATGTTGAAGAGTTGACCGGCAACGACCCGACGGTTCGCGTTCCGGCGGACCTGCTCACGACGAGCCCCTCCGGCCTTGATCCGCATATCTCGCCGGCGGCGGCTGAGTTCCAGATTCCGAGAGTGGCGAGAGCACGCGGCATAAACGAGTCTGAGTTGCGCCGGATCGTAGCCGAGTCTACCGAGGCGAGGGAGGTCTTGATACTTGGCGAGCCGAGGGTCAATGTTCTGCGTTTGAATCTTCAGCTCGACAGGATCTCAAGGTAAAGGATGTTCGTCGACACACATATCACGGAAGCACCGGATCGGGTAACACAAAGACCCTCTCCGGAATCGATACTGAAAAAGGTCACCGATTCGGAGCGGGCGAAGCTGCGCGTTTATCTCGGGGCCGCCGCGGGTGTCGGAAAGACGTTTCAAATGCTCGACGACGCGCATCAGCTCAAGGAACAGGGCATCGACGTTGTCATTGGGGTCATCGAAACGCACGGACGAGACGAAACCCGCAAGATGATCAAAGACCTCGAGTCGATTCCATTGAAACAAGTCGAATATCGGGGAACGATCTTCGAAGAAATGGACCTTGAGGAGGTGATAGAGCGCCGACCGACAGTTGCGGTCGTCGATGAACTCGCGCATACGAACATCCAAGGATCGAGAAACAGCAAGAGATTCGAGGATGTCCTTGAGCTGCTTGATAACGGCATTTCGGTCATTACCGCCGTGAACATCCAACACATCGAATCACTGAACGACGTTGTCCTCAAAACAACAGGGGTCAAGGTACGCGAGACGATCCCCGACAGTTTTTTCAAGCGCGCCGACGAAGTGATCGATGTCGATGTTTCGGTCGATACGCTTCGGACCCGCCTTCGGCAGGGGAAGATCTATTCCGTCGAGAAGATAGAACGGGCACTGAACAACTTTTTCCGTAAGGGGAACCTTGCTGCCCTTCGGGAGTTGGCGCTTCGCCAGGTCGCATACCATCAGGCCGCCCAGGATCATGAGTATCGAGAACGCGAGGGACTCGCTCCATTCGTCGTTCCGGAGAAAATCATGGTTTGCCTCGCCTCGCGCGGATCCGGGAAAAAGCTGTTGCGAACGGCCGCTCGGATCGCGGGCCGGATGGCAACCGATGACTGGTTCGCGGTCTACGTTGAAACACCTGACGAATCGGACCGGCGAATCTCGCCTGAAGCGTACGAGTCACTCGTTGAGAACGTGAAACTCGCGGAACTGCTCGGTGCGCGCGTTGTTCGGTTGAAAGGGAAGAGTGTTGCCAACGAGTTGCTAAAATTCGCCCGGGAAAATGAAATCACGCACGTCATCTTCGGTCAATCCGCAAGATCTCGCTGGGAAATCATCGTGAAGGGTTCGATCATTAACCGCTTCCTCGCCGAAGTGAACGACATCGCGGTTCATGTGATTCCGGTGGAAAAGGAATCTCGCTCGGCATAGTCCGCCGGGTTTCTGTGTAGCAGCTCGGGCGCGGCCTTGGCCGAACTCGGGGTAAAGCCCTTTAACCTCTGGGATCACGCTTCTGCAAGTCGCGAAGCGATGCCACATCCCATTTGCGATTTGCGATTGTGTCGATTGGCAATCCAAAATCGTAAATATCGTAAATCCGAAATCCGATCGCGGCCGGTGCCGCCATTTGCAATTCTCGACCTTCGATTTGCGATTGTGTCAATCGGCAATCCGAAATCCCAAATCCGAATTCGGCAATCCCAAATCCGAAACGCGCTTCTTGGCTCACGCCCCGTCCGGAATGTCGGGCTCGACGAGCTGGGCGAGCAGTGCGAGCGACTCCTGCCAGCCGAGATAGCAGAGTTCGGTCGGGATCACGTCAGGGATTCCGTCCTGGACGATCGTCACTTCGGTGCCGCATGAAACGGCGCGCAGCGAGACCGTGACCTGCATCGCGCCCGGCATGTTCGGATCGTCGAATTCGTCGGAATAGCGGATCAGTTCGCCCTTCTTCAGCTCGACGTACGTGCCGCCGAACGAGTGCGACGTTCCCGACCCGAAATTCGTGAAGGACATCTTGTAACCGCCGCCGACGCGCGCGTCCATTTCGTGTACGGTGCCCGTGAAACCGTGCGGCGGCAGCCATTTGCACATCGCCGCCGGATCGAGAAAGGCACGGTAGAGCTTGTCCGGCGTCGAACGGAAAATTCGGTGTAGCTTGACTATATTTGGCATCGCTTCTTGTCTGAAAAACTTGTTTCGCCCGCGAATCTCCGCTAATGAACGCGATTGAAGCCGACAGCGCTACGATTCGGTAATCTTGTCAGAGTTCCTCTCGATCCCGGGTTTATGATCAGATACCTGACGATTCGCAAACGCTGCGTTCGTGGGCACACCATGCGGATCCCCGGCAATTATCACGGGTCGATACGTACGAGCATCGCTTCGTAAACCCGCAGATCGGCCGTCGAAAAACAGCAAAAGATCAGTTGATCGAGCTCGTCGATCTCCGGAGAAGTCAGAACCGTATCGACCGCGATCCTCGCCGCCAATTCCATCGGGTAGCGATAAATTCCGGTGCTGATGCTCGGAAAAGCGATCGTTCGGATTTCGTGTGACCGAACAAACGACAGGCTCCGGCGATAACAAGATGCGAGCAGCTCCGGCTCCCCGTTTTCTCCGCCGCGCCACACCGGGCCGACGGTGTGGATCACGTACTTTGACGGAAGAAGATGTCCGCCGGTGATCTTGGCGTCGCCCGTTTCGCAACCGCCGAGCAAGCGGCATTCGAAGATCAGATCCGGACCGGCCGCGCGATGGATCGCGCCGTCGACCCCTCCGCCGCCAAGCAACGATGAATTCGCCGCGTTGACTATCGCATCGACCCCAAGCGTCGTGATATCAGCCAGGATGGCGCTCAGTTTGGATCTGAGCATCGTCACGGCGCCGGAATGCGAAGCGCCTCGCGCATAACCTGGAAGATCCAGTTCTCCTCCATCACGCCGTGCACCATATTCGCTCCCGGGCCAATGGCGAAGATCGCGACGTCCTCGCCGCCGTGCGTTTCCGAACCCAAGGGAACCAACGCCTGCTGCTTGAAATCCGGATCGGTCGCTTCCTTTTCGGTCAAGCTTGGCCGCGGCAATGATTGCACTGCACCGGGTCCGTTCTGATACTGGAGCGTCGTGTACGGTTGCTTGTTCTTGTCCAGATCGAACTTCGTGTCCGGATCGCCTTTTCCGTCAGCCGACCTCACAAGTCCGAGGATATTGTTGCCACGCGTCGGGTATCCGACGATCGTCATCGTGTGACTGTGATCGGCAGTGACGATTATCAGCGTCTCCGAAAGATCCACCTTCGAACGCGCCGTACGCACGGCGTTCGAAAGTTCGATCGCCTCGGTCAGCGCGCGATAGGCGTTGCCGTCGTGGTGCCCGTGATCGATCCGGCCGCCTTCAACCATCAAAAAGTAGCCCTTTTTGTTCGACGAAAGCATGTCGATCGCCTTCGACGTCATCTCAGACAATGAAGGTTCGCCGGCGCCGTCTTTCGGCCGATCGAACTCGTATTTCATGTGCGACGGCTCGAAAAGACCGAGAAGATTTTTCGTCTTTTTGGGATCGATCGCGTCAAATTGCTGCTTGTTCCAAACGTACGCGCCGTTCGAAAACTTCTTTTGCCACTCGGCGGTCAGATCGCGGCCGTCGAGACGTTCGCCGCCTTTCGCGAAGTATTCAGGATCAGAAGATGTCTTCGGCAGGAATTTTGTCCGGCCGCCGCCGAGCGCGACCTCGAGGCCGTTTCCGATCGGGAACTCGATCAGCTGTCGCGCGATGTCGGGAAAATTTGCGTCGCGCGCCGCCTGAGGCATATTCGCGTCGGCTTCCCAGTCGCGGTGCGCGGTGTGTGCGTAGCAAGCGCCGGGCGTGGCGTGCGTTACGCGCGCGGTCGAAACGACACCTGTCGACATGCCGCGCTGTTCGGCAAGTTCGAGGATCGTCGGGACTCTTGAGGCGGCGACGGTCGTGTAGTCGCCGTGGACCACCGACTGATCGACCGAAAGTACGCCTTCGTCCGTCTTTACGCCGGTGACGATCGCCGACATCGTAGGCGCCGAATCCGATGTCTGCTGATTCACGCTATAGGTCTTTGAAAGCGCCAGGAACGGGAACTCTTCGAAGCTCAAACGATTCTCTTCACCGCTCTCGCCACGGAGCTGCCCTTCAAGGATGCGGCTTGCCGTGATCGTCGAGATGCCCATACCGTCGCCGATGAAAAGGATGACGTTCTTCGCCTTTTTCGGCTTCCCGATGATCAACTTGCTGCGTTCGATCGCGTCATTGCCGTTCTTATACCAGAATTCCCGGTTCTCCTGGCGTTTGACCGGAAACGGCGCCGGCACGACCACGGGTGTCGTTTGCGACAAATAACAGTCCGCGCAAATCGACATGACGACAGCGAGCGCGATTATCCGGTGCGTTTTGGATAAAAGGTAATTCATAGGTTCTCCGAGACTCCGATTTTACACCCTCGCGTTGTAAGCTTCCACGATCGCCCGTCCAAGTTTGGAATTTCTTCGATTATTTACATTTCCGCAACATTGTGTGAGATCGCAACGGTTCGTCGGCCCCTGGACGCGAGGTGATTCCGATTGCACATGACGAGGTCTTGTGCGAAACCTTCCCGGAAAGAAGGCTTCACAGTGATGGACCAAACGGGAAGAAGGAATTCGTCCGGAAATGTAGCATGAGTACTCTGGTACGCGGGACACACTGACTTGAAATAATGCCGTACTAGGGTAGTTTTTCGAAACTCCAGATCTGATCTTCCTTAAAGATGCAACCTTCGAGCATGACAGTTCCGTCAGGCGTCACCGTGAGACAGGTTTTGTTTCGGGTAGCGGTGCGGATTTCGTCGCTCAGCGTCCAGACCCAGCGCTGTGCACGCTCTCTGAGCTGCCTTCGTTTGTCGCATGCCGTTGCGACGACCTGATCGGCTTCGGTCAGATCCAGGCACTTGCGGGCGGAGATTCTCAATTCACCCCATTCGGACCAGAACCAATTCTGATTCGCATTGTCGTCACAGGGTTTCATACTTACAGCTGACGAGCCGCGTGAGTATTCGGACCCTGTTTCGAGGCAACTGCCCGACTTGTCCTTCAATTTGAAGTAGTCAGCCATCTTCACTGATAGAACTGGCTTTTCAAACGATCGCTGCGCGATTATCGCTTCGCAATTTCCTTTGAAGTCGACATCGTCGCACACAACCGCTTTTACATCCGTGCCGACCAAAAGTGAATAGAACTCACCGGTTCCACCGCCCATCGACTCCGGGTTTTGGTAGTTTCGACGATCCAGAATTCTGCATTCTCCGCGGAATTGCGGTTCAGGAAAGAGACTTATCTGCGTGTCATTCGGAAGGCAGTTCGAAGGAATCTCGTAGTTCTCGCCCGGCATCGGAGTCCCTAAAACCTCCACCTCCGCCAGATACAATGTCCGGCTCGCACCGACCATCTGAATCCTGACGAAACCGGCTTTGACGTCGTTGGTTAGTACGATCGGACTGGACCGAAAGTCTTCATATTTCAATATTCCTCCGACAAACGGCCGATAATTGTCACCGGGACTGTCCTTCACGTCGACTCGGAAGTTGTCGAGGAACTGGCTGCGCAAGTCGGTCTTGAGGTAGATTTTGACCTGATGAATTTCGTATACGCCCCCGAGGTCCACTTCCCACCACGGATCCGTTGTTCCGTAAACCATCACCTTGTCATTTCGATCATTCCCCGTTGATGAAACGGAAGCCTCGAACCAGTTGCCGTTGGTGTTTCCGTCAACCGCCTCGTATGACAATCCACGGTTCTTTTCGGCATCGCTCGACTGGCGGGTCGGTTTTCCAAGAGCGAGATTCACAGTCGAAGAAGGCGTGGAGGTTACGCCGGCAAACCGTCGATCGTTTCCCGGACCTTTGAAGTAAACGTTGAATAGCAATAGACCGATCCCGAGAAGGGCGATCGTTCCGATGACGAAGTAAGCCAGATTACTTGATTTCACCGCCCGTGAAGCAGCGACAACTTCCGTCGCGGTCGGCGACTTGATACCGGAAACTTCACGATAGGCCTCCAACAGCTCGGAACTGGTGAGCGAGATATTTTCCTCAAGTTCAAACTGTCGAACGGTTTCTTCCTCGACGATCAACAAATTCTCAGATTCCGCCTCATTGATCAGACCGCCGGCAAACCGGTAGCCCCGTTTCGGAACCGTTTCGATCAGGTCGTCACCATCTTCATAGTCGGCCAGTTTCTTTCTCAACCACGAAATATTCCGCGCGAGCGTCGCCTCTTCGACAAAAACATCCGGCCAAACCGCATCGAGAAGCTGATTCTTTTGAACGACCTCTCCGGAGTGCTCGACGAGGAAAACAAGGACTTCCAGTTCCTTGGGCGTAAGCGGAACAATGTCCTCACCGTGCCGCAGACTTCGCCTTTCGGAATCGATCCGGAATGCACCAAATTCAAGTGTTTCGCGTGTTTGCAACGGTTTACGACTATCCAAGTTTTATCCGAAAAATTATCCGAATTCTATCAGGACTTTCTGTCGCGGCAGCTTGTAAATTACGGCCAGTTCGACGCCGACAGGGACGGACGAATTCTACCAAATATCCAATGGAATTCAAACGAAAGTTAAGAATCTCGACAATCACCAAACGTCGGTTCATCGTTGCCGATCGAGCGCTGAAAAAGGAGATCCTGTGCCCGCAGTGTGGCACGGTAATGCTCGACGCGAAAGAAGTGGCCCGTTCTCTCGGAATCAGTCAAAGCGCGATCTTTCGGGTATTGGAGAACGACGCCGCACATTCGGTCGAGTCAAGAGACAAATCGGTCGTTGTGTGTTTGTCATCGATTATGAGCTTGATCGATGACAAAACGATCATACGGCCAGACCCGAACGATTCGTGAAGCGGTAGTTTACAAAGGCCTGATTCCGACCCAAGGTTTGGGATCTTGAAGTCCAAGCCAGCAGACGGACCGCATTTTCTGTTCGTGCAGATTTGATATCGATGGAAAGAATCAAGAAATCAAAAGGAAAGGTGGAAATAGCTTATGAAAAGACAAATTTCGACGATCCTGATCATGGGTCTTATGTTGGCCGCAGCGGTAACAGCAACGGCTCAAACCTGGAACACGCTTGGCGCGGCGGTGGAATGGCCTCTCGATAATCGTTCTGCGATGTTGTTCACCGGACCAAATTACCGGGACTACATTGTTCCCACACGACAGATAATGGGACTCCGGTCGATCTCGGACATCGGCGGGCACAACTTTCGGGACTGGAACAGTATTGACGCTGCCACGCAGTTCAACGGCAGCATATACCTGTTCCTGGGTTCGGAATATGTTCGTCTGGGCGTCGGACTGGGCGCCTCCCGTGGACAACGGATGAAGATCGCGGGTAATTTCGCCGGCAACTGGCCCGGCGGTTGGACTTATGTGGATGCCGCCGTCAATCTCGGCAATGGAATTGTCTACTTCTTCCATAGCAGGGACTACATCAGATACAACATCAGCTCGGGGAAGGTTGAGAACGATCCAACGCCGATCGTGGGCAACTTCGCCGTAACCTGGCCAAATTGGAACTATGTCGATGCAGCTTTGAACCTGAGAAACGGCAAGGTTGCCTTCTTCAAGGGTGACCAGTACTTCCTTTACACGATCTCCACGGCGAAGACTGAGGCTCCGGTGCCGGTAATCCCTAACTTTGGCAATTGGTATTCGCCTCCGGTGAACACCGCATCGGTAGAGAAGCCCGAGGGCCCCCGACAATGGCCTAATTCCCGGATCTGCGCATCCGAGGGAACGGTGTGCCGCGTTAACGGAACCCAACAGGTTGCCTATGGTTACAACCGTTCAAGCGGATACGTCTTCAAGACAGTGAATGGCAGCATAACCTGCAACACCAGGAACTTCGGCAGAGACCCGGCGCCCGGAAAGGTGAAAGCCTGTTACGTGCAAACCAACTAGCCCCTGGCATTCGCAGTCATACGCGCGGATGAGATCACAATCCGGAGGCGGTTAACTTCGTCGCCGGAAGATCGGCCACACAATCGAACTGAATTGAGAAAACCGATCGATGCCGGGTTCTTGGCGGATCCGATTGAAAAGCGGAAGAACGACTTCGCACATCCGCGTGGACTTCAGATTGCCGGGCGAAATCCAGACCAGGGGGAGAGAATAGGAGAAACAATGAAAAGACAACTTGCAACGTTCAAAATGGCCATATTTTGCTTCGGCTTCATCTTCGTCGCGAACCCATGCGTCAAGGCTCAATCCTGGAACTACAGTGCCGCAGTATTGAAGCCGAACACTTCCGGGACTGCGTACTTCTTCGATGATGAGCTTTATTCAATTTACTCCCTTAATTCAGGCACCTTGACAAGGACGAACTCTTCATTTGATTACCTTACCGGGGAAAAATATAACGCCGGTTGGGACCATATAGACGCGGCAACGCAATTTAACAACAACATCTACATCTTCAGGGGACGGGAATACGTTCGCTTGGGATTGAAGCCAGGTACCTCGGGAGGACCCAGTCCTATTGCCGGAAACTTCGCCAGTAACTGGCCGAATTGGGACACCGTGGATGCAGCGACGAATCTGGGCAATGGCAATGTCTATTTTTTCAAGGGGAGGGAGTATATCAGGTACGAGATCAGCTCCGGAAGAGTACAGGGACCACCCAAGCCGATCGCCGGCAATTTCGCGAAAAACTGGCCGGCTTGGGGCAGTGTCGATTCGGCAGTCAATCTTGGCAATGGCATTGCGTATTTCTTTAGTGGTGACCAGTACTTCCGCTACACCATCTCTACTGCCGAGTGCTCAACGCCTCAGAAGATAATCGGCAACTTTGCAAATATTTCGCCGACGGCAATCACAATACCGGTTACCACGCAACAGCCGAAGACATCGCAGGTCAACGGCCTCAACGTGACAACGGTCGAATATGGCGGGGCGGGAACCGGCAAATACCGGCAAATTCAGGGAAAGGTCTGGGTCTTGTATACCCTCAACAACGTCGAAGTGGCCAGATTGGTGGAAACGGGCCGGGATGAGTGGTCTGTTTACCTCAGAAAAGCCGACGGAACCAATATTCAACTGGATCTCTGGACCAAAGAAGTAAAGATAAACGGTAGTACGAGGTACTCCGTCACGCGTGTGTGGGCCCCCTAGTCGTCAACAGTAAACAATGTAACAAGGCTTACGACGGAAAAGGCCAGTTGAATGCCGGGGTCAAAGAAATGGGATCCCGAAGTTTATTGTTTATTCAGAACAATGCCAGTCGCATTCGATCACTCCTGAAGTTTTGGATCCAAACGATCGCGCGGTCCCGGGAGTCGCCCGCGATTTCCTGCGCTCGAAAGGCATCGCGAATCCGGTAATCGAGATCAAGCAGGCTCTGCGGGTCGATCTGGAAGGTGACGGCCAGGACGAAACTGTCATGATCGCGCGGCATATTGACACCCGAGAAACGGCGGCGGCGCAAGTGATCAGGAAAGGAAGTTATTCGTTTCTGATCGTTCAAAAGATGATTGCGGGAAAGATGGCGAATATCGTGATCGGAAGCGATATTTACACGAGAGACACGGTGATGGGGCAGTCGTCGCCCAAAGACTTTGAAGTGACCGCGATCCTGGATCTGGACAGGGACGGCACGATGGAGGTCGTCGTTTACACGCGCGAATACGAGAGCGCCTATACGCGAGAATTTCAGATCGTGAACGGCAAGGCGGTCGGCGTTTTAACTGCCGGTTGCGGCGCGCAGGATCCGAAAACACATTCAAACGAACCGAAAGGAGATACTAATGAAAGCATTTATCCTGTCAGTCTTGCTCTTCAGCACGTCCGCACTGGCACAACAGACTTACGTGATCAGCAATGTTCCCGGCGATTTTGACGTCAAGGTCATCTCGCCGAAGTGCAACGCTGACGGCGACGCCGGACCGTCTGACGTCTTGGTTTTCAAGAAAGGCCAGAGCAAAGCTTTTCAGAAGTTCAAAACGATCAAGGGCTGCGCGGAGGAATCGGGCGCACCCGAGACAGTTTCCTACGACAGCGAGGATCAGACGAGCTTTTTCGTTGGCGATTACAATTTTGACGGATCGACGGATCTGGCGATCTACGGCGGCAATGAAGGCGGCTACGGTTCGCCCGTTTATAAGATCTATCTCTTTGCGAAATCGACAAATAGGTTTGTTTACAACGATTCCCTGACGAAACTTACGTACTCTCTCGGAATGTTCAAAGTCGATTCGCGAAACAAAATGATCTACGTCTATTCGAAGGACGGTTGCTGCTTCCATCAAACCAAAGGATATCGGGTGACAAGCAACAGGCCTGTCAGGGTTTATGAGTTTACCGAAGAAGAGTCCCCGTCCGGCGCGACTATCGTATCGGCCAAAAAGCTGATTGCCGGAAAATGGCGGATGTGGAACAAGAATTCGGCAACGATGGTCGCGTTCGATAAAGGTAAAACCAGCAAGAGCCTGACCGTCCGGCTGACGCCGGGTGAACCGATCAAATGGTTCAAGATCCGGGCGTCGAAGGGGCAGATCTTGAAAATATCGGCGGATTCACCGGACGTGAACCTACAACTCGTCGATTTCAGGGGCGATGTAGGCCTTTACGAGAGCAACGAAAGAGTGAAAGAAACCGAAGAGTTTCCGGTAAGATTGAACGGCAACGGCGATTATTTCGTGCAGGTTTCGGCGGAAAAGGCCGTGAACGTTGATATCACGATATCGATCGAATAGCGTTTATCAGGGCACGAAAAACATAAAAGCCGTCGGACAATTCCGACTGCTTTTTTCGATCTTAATGGCGGGGCCGACGGGGCTCGAACCCGCGACCTCCAACGTGACAGGCTGGCGTTCTAACCATCTGAACTACGACCCCGCGTGGCGATTTTAGACTTTCGATTTTGGATTTTCGATTGTCGTGCAGTCGAAGAATCCAAAACCCAAAATCAAAAATCCAAAATTTCAAAGATGGTGGGCACGAAGGGACTCGAACCCCTAACTTCCTCCTTGTAAGGGAGGCTGTCTACCAATTGACGTACATGCCCTCGAAAAGAACTTTTTCGCTTGGAAAACGCCTCGGTTTTCGAAGAGCGAACTCAAATCCTACGAAAAATGAATTTTGTCTGTCAAGTTAGTCAGCAAGCTTTTCGCCGGAATGCTGAAAGAATCAACCGAGCCAGCGCCATCGTTCGATTCCGATATGACATAACCTCTTGGCATTCGGCAATCACCGACCCGCGTCCGTTGAGACTTCCAGACGGAATCTCAATTCTTAATCGAAGGGCCCGATCCGGCGTTAGTCAGGATCGTCCCGCCGAAACCCACCGCGATGACCGTTTTGCCAGTGACCGCGATGCGTTCGAGCCGGTGCTTTATGCCGCTCGCTTCAAGTGTCCAGGTGTTACCGGCGTTAGGCGTGTGGATGATCGTTCCGTCCGCGCCAACGGCATAGCCTTCAGCGCTGTTGATGAACTCGATGTCAGTCAGTTCGGCCGCGACTCCGCTGTTTTGAGCGCGCCATGAACGGCCTCCGTTGAGCGTTTGATAAACCGCTCCGCTTGCCCCGACGACCCATCCCGTCGAGCGGTTCCTGAAAAATACGGCGTTTAGTTTTCCGGTCGGCTTAGTTTGAAAACTCGACGGCGTCCAGGTTTCCCCGCCGTCGTCTGTGACCAGCGCGCTTCCTCCGCCGCCGACGATCACTGCTTTGGAAGCGTCGCTGAAACCTCCGTCAAGAAAAAGAAATCGAAAAGCGGATCTTTGCCGTGTCCAGTTTCCGTCACGGAATTCGAGTATCGTGCCGTTCTCGCCGACCGCGAATCCGTCGCCGTTGTCATTGAAGAAGATCTTTGCGATCCGCTCCCGACCGTACTCGCCGAACTCGCTGCGATCCCATGTCTCGCCGCCGTCGGTCGTGCGCATCAGGTACGACGACGCCTTGGAGCCGCGGTTGTAGACGTCGCGTTCGCAAAGCAGCCAGCCGTTCAATTCATTGGTGAACAGGATCTGTCTCAGCGAGTCGGACGACGGACTTTTGCCTTTTTTCCACGTCCGCCCGCCATCGTCGGTCTCAAGAAACACGCCGCCGCTGCCAACGATGAAGCCCTTGGAGGCGCTTGCGAATGCCACGTCGTGAAGCCACGAGAGCGTGCCGGACTGCACGCGCGCCCAGGCGGCCGACCCGACCAATGCCGCGAGGGATAGAATAATGATTGTGCCGAGGCTCCGCTTCATTGCATTTGGAAATTCGGAATTCAGATTCCAAATTCAAAATTCAAGGTCCAATATTCAAGATAGTTCGTCGTCTTTTTAATACTTGAATTTCGAATTCGTCAGCCATGCCCCGGAAGGGGCGCGGAAGCGATAACCCCTGGCGGAGCGAAGTGGAGCCTGGAAATCCGATCCAGAGTTGATTGCCAGCCCCGCAAGGGGCGCAGCCGATCGTTGATAACGCAAAATCGGCTTCGCAAACGAATTGTGAATCGCTGCGACCCTTTGGGGCTTTTGAATTCGTTTCGGCCCCGTCCCCAGGCTTGCTTCGCGCGCCAGGGGTTACCGCGGCGGCGCCACTTGCAGGGCTTAAAACGAGTTTGTTTCGGACCTGCGGCATATTCCGGACCAGACGGATTTATCCGACGGACTCCAAGGTTCAAAAATTCAAAATTCAAACATACGGATCCAAATCCGCATTCCCAAATGTGCATTCCGATCCCGAATCCAAAATCAGAATGGTGAGCCGAACAGCAGACGCACGACCGACGCCTGTCCGAGAACTTTGCCGAACGTCTCCCAATTGAGCGAAAACCCCTTCTTCGGGACGAATACCTGATCGCCCGGATTCAAATAGATCATCGGTTCCTTGCCGCTCTCGATCGCCGCGAGGTTCACTTCCTGACGACTCAAATTTCCCTGGCGGTCGTACCGGATCAAGGCGATCTTCTTTTTGTCGCCGTTCTTTCCGATGCCGCCGGCCTCGATCACCGCTTCATACAAACTCACCTTGCGGTCCATCACGCGCACACCGGGCGAAACGACGTTGCCCATGACACTGTAGCGGACCGACATCGCCTTCTCGAGCGTCACTGTGACCTTCGGATCGATGATGTATTCGTCGAGTTTCTTTGTTATCTCGTCCGCTACCTGCTCGACCGTTCTTCCGCCGACCATCACGCCTTCGCGGATCAACGGATACGAAATGCGGGCCGTCGGCGGCACCGTGATGCCGACCTTGCAGTAATCGGGACATTGGCCGAAAACCTCGACGCTGATCACATCGTTCGGGCCGAGTCGGTATTCCTTGAGATAGTTGGTGTAATAGGCGACAACCTCTTCCTCATCATCGGCGCCATCCGTTGTTTCGGGGGTCGGTGTTGCCTTTTCTACCGTTTCGGTCTTTGGTTCGTCGACCGTCCGTTCGCGCGTCCTCGGGTTCTCGGTTTGCGAAAACACCCCGATCGAAAAGCCCAGAACCATCAAAATCAATGCAAATACTCTCATCGCCATAACTCCTAAATCCCAATCCCAAATCCGCAATCCCAAATCCGCAATCCCAAATCCCAAATGCTACCTGCTTCCCTTTCGGAAAAGAACCGTCTTGATCGTTTCGAATACGATCACCAGATCGAGCGCGAGGCTCTGATTCTTGATGTAATACAGGTCGTACTGCAATTTCTGCCGCGCGTCCTCGACCGACGCCCCGTACGGATATTTGATCTGCGCCCAACCCGTCAATCCGGGAGCCGTCAGGTGACGGTGCTCATAGAACGGTATCTCTTTCGCCAACTGCTCGACGAAATGCGGCCGTTCCGGGCGCGGCCCGACAAAACTCATTTCTCCGCGAATGATGTTCCAGAATTGGGGTATCTCGTCGATGCGGGAAATCCGGATGATGCGCCCGATGCGCGTCGTGCGGTCGTCCGTCGCGGTCGCCCAGATCGGCACGCCGTCCTTTTCGGCATCGGTCCGCATCGAACGGAACTTGATGACTTCAAAAGTACGGCCGTGTTCACCGACGCGTTCCTGTTTGTAAAAGATCGGGCCTTTCGATTCGAGCTTTATCAGGATCGCGGTCACGATCGCGATCGGCAACGAAAGGATCAGGCCGACCAAGGCCAGGCCGCGATGGACAAGCTGCCGGATGACGCCGGTCAGACGCGTTTCGCGTCCGCGCCCGGCAAAGATCAGCCACGAAGGACGCAGCATATCGACATGCACCTGACCGGTGACGCGCTCGAAGAACGACGTGCATTCCTCGATCGAAACGTCGCCGGCGAGGCTCATTTTCAGAAGGGCATCGGTCGGGAAGTTTCCGCGGCGTTCGCGAACGGCGATCACGACGCGGTCGACCTTCTCGGTGCGAATGATGTCTTCCAAACGGTCGGTCGTGCCGAGTACGCTGACGTCCTCGATCTTCGTATTCGGTTTGATCCCGTTTTCGGTGACGAAACCGACGATCC
>JAKQII010000316.1 GCA_029557535.1 Acidobacteriota bacterium | reverse complement strand
ACGGTCCTGGTCGTTGAGCATGACGAAGAAACGATGCGGGCGGCGGACCACATTCTCGACATCGGATTGCTCGCCGGCGAACTCGGCGGCAACCTCGTATTCGAAGGCGCTATCGAGGCATTGCTCGAATCATCGGTTTCTCTGACCGCGAAATACCTTCGCGGCGAATCCGAGATCAAGGTTCCGCAAAGCCGGCGCAAGTTGACAAAAAAACGGATAGTCGTTTCCGGCGCACGCGAGCACAATCTCAAGAATGTCACCGCTGATATCCCGCTTGAGATGCTCGTCTGCATCACGGGCGTCTCCGGATCGGGAAAATCGACTCTTGTTCACGACGTGCTTTACGCGGGCATCAAGAAGAAGCGCGGCGAGTGGCAAGGACAAACGGGCCGATTTCGCGAGATCAGCGGCACCGAATACATCGACGACGTCGTGTTGGTCGATCAATCGCCGATCGGCCGGACTCCGCGGTCGAATCCGGTGACGTACATTAAGGCGTACGATGCCATCCGCGAGGCTTTCGCGGCGACAAATTTGTCCAAGACAAGGGGTTACAATCCGTCGCATTTTTCTTTCAACGTCCCGGGCGGACGCTGTGAAACCTGTCAGGGTAGCGGAACGGTGACCGTCGAAATGCAGTTTCTTGCCGATGTCGAGCTAACGTGCGAGGATTGCCGCGGCACCCGGTTCAAATCGGAGATTCTCGACGTGAAGTTCAAGGGAAAGAACATCGCCGAGGTCCTCGAAATGACGGTTCGCGAGGCGATCGCGTTCTTCAAAGACATCAACAAACTCGTCAATCGTCTGAAAGTGATCGACGCTGTCGGGCTCGGATACCTCAGACTCGGGCAATCGGCGACGACGCTTTCCGGCGGCGAGGCGCAGCGCGTGAAACTGGCCGCGCATCTCGCTCAGAGAACGCAAACGCGCACGCTCTTCATCTTCGACGAACCGACAACGGGCCTGCATTTTGAAGACATCAACAAGCTTCTTGCCGCATTCAGGGCGCTGATCGATAACGGCGGGAGCATCGTTGTGATCGAGCACAATCTCGACGTCATCAAGACCGCGGATCACATTATCGATCTCGGCCCCGACGGCGGAACCGGCGGCGGCGAGATCGTCGCGACGGGAACGCCGGAACAAATCGCGGCGAACGCGGACTCGATCACCGGAAGGTATCTGAAGTCGTGTCTGTCAAAGTAAAAAGTGAAAAGGAAAAGGTAAGAAACTCGAAGTATTCCTATTTGCTTTTTTACTTTCTACTTTTAACTCTCAAAGGCTTTCCGCCAGTACGGTACGATCTGCTCGAGGACCTTGCAGTCGCAGAATCCTCCGTTCTCCTGCAGCCAGGCGCTCATTTTCGCGAAATTCAGACGGTTTTCCATCATGAACTGCATCGAGAATCGCAACGAATGATTGCAGGGCTCGCGTTCAAGTTTGTCCTCGAGATAGTCGAAGAGGTCCTCGAAATCATATTGGTGCGCGGGCAGCGCACCGAGAAATTGATTCAGTTCCTCGCCGCTCAATTGGGCAAGAATCTCGATCTGGCGTTTTCTGACGATAGGCATAACTCGATTTTGGATTCGGGATTTTGGATCTTGGATTTGCCGAAGGATTGCGTTCGACTTTCCTCAAAATGTCGAAATGCAAAAACGAAAGCCAGTTATCCGTTCGCCGCTCTCAGTTTTCAGCGATTTCGGAAATTCCGTAAATCCCGCGGTTCCGGAACCCGAATTCAACGGCCAATCCCAAATCCGCAATCCCAAATCCCAAATGACTATGATTTTAGCATCTTCTCGCGTTCCGCCTCTTCTTTCGCGCGCCGTTCGATGCCGTCGCGCCCGTCGTACGAGAAGAACTTCGGGATCAGCAGGGCGGCGATCCCGACCGCGACAACGCACATGATGCCGCCCGACACCAGGGCGGGCCTGACCCCGTATCGCTCGGCGACGAAACCCATCTTCGCGCTCCCGAGATATGGTCCGGTCAGATAGCTGATCATTTCGATGCTGGCGAGACGTCCTCGCATGAAATTCGGGATCGTCTGATTCCAGACCGATCCCCGGAATATGCCGCTGATCATATCGAAGAAGCCGGCGGCGACGAGACACGCAAGCGCGGCCCAGACGTTCGTCGCGAGGCCGAAAAAGAAGATCGCGACGCCCCACATGGCGGCGGCGATTATGATCATCCGTCCGTGTTTGTAAACGAACTTTGTCCAGCCGGACGTCAGGCTCGCGGTCAATGCCCCGACTGCGATCGCGCCGTAGAACAATCCGAGGTATTTTTCGCCGTACTCGCTGGCCAGCGCCGGGTAAAGCGCGTGCGGAAACGCGAAAAGCATCGCCGCGATGTCGATCAGATATGTTCCGAGAAGGTCCGGCCGCGAGAACGCATACTTCCAGGCGGCAATGACGTTCTTCACGCTCGGACGATCGGCATTTTGCTGCGGCGGAACGTAACTGATCAGAAAGACCGCTACGAGCGACGCCGTGAATGTCACGAGATCGATCGCGTACGCCGCCGTCACACCGAGCGAACTCGTGATCAAACCCGCGACCACCGGACTGATCACCGCGCCAAGGCTCCAGCGCATCGAATTGAGCGCCATCACCGCCGACATCAGTTCGGGCGGGATCACCTTCTGGATGAACGATTCGAACGCCGGCCGCTGAATCGCGGCAAAGCCTGCATGCAGCGCGGCGGCCGAGAAGACTACCCACATTTTCGGCGACGGGGAAAGCGCGTTGACGAGAAGGATCGCCGTCACCAATGTCTGACCGATCTCGGTCAGTCGCAGGATTTTCCGCCGGTCGAATGCGTCGGCGATCGCACCGCCGACGAATGCCAGGACGAACATCGGAAAGAACTCAGCGAGAGCGATGTATCCGACCATCTCGCTCGAGCCGCCGCTCAGCGAGTACATCTGCCAGTTCATCGCCACGATCGAGATCATCGTTCCGAAGAACGAGATCAGTTGACCGAAGAACAGCAGCCGGTAATCGCGTGAGGCCTTGAGCGGTGAAAGATCGATCAACATTGGCTGGAAGCTGTATTCTGATCCTTGACAAGTTCCCTCGCCCGGGCGATCGCCGAGTCAAGATCGACGATCGAGCCGTCGAGTTGTTTTTCGTAAACATCGTCGAGGATCGCCTTGAATGCCGGCGACGGTTCGAGCCCGAGAGCGATCAGATGCCGGCCCATCAGGATCGGCTTCGGCGCCTCGTGTTCGATGTCGAGTTCGCGGGCCCGGCCGATAAACCATTCCTGCGCAGCCGCATCGAACCGTTTTTCGGGCGGCAGCCAATCCGGGTTGCGGCCAAGACTGTCGGCCTTCGCAACCCGATATAGAAGATCGAGGTCGACCTTGCGCGCGAGCCGGCGGAACGCGCCGTCTCCCGGCGGATTCTTGAAGAACATACCGGGTGTCAGGTGAAAGCGAACGAGTTGGATGACCTGATTCCTGACGTCGTAACCGTCGATCGTGTGTACGCCAAGGCGATCGAGAAACGCGATCGTCGGCTCGACGCCGGCCTCGTCATGCGCCAGCGAACGAATCCGGCCGTCGTGGAATTCAGTCGTCGCGGGCTTGCCGAAATCGTGACAAACGGCGCCCAGCATCACCGTCACCTGCCTCGAATGATCGAGATCGCCGATCAGCTTGCATGCCTCGTCTACGACCATCATCGTATGGACATCGACGTCGCCTTCGGGGTGCCAGTCCGGCTCCTGCGGGACGCCGACAAGCGAAACGAGTTCGGGAAAAAGCTGTTTGGCGATGCGAAGATCATAGAAAAGTTTCAAACCAATCGACGGTTTCTCGGACCTCAGAAGCAGCTTTTCGAGTTCGCCCCAAATGCGTTCATGCGGAAGGTCCGACAGATCGATCGAACGGCAGACGTCGGCAGTCTCGGGTTCAATCCCGAATTCCAACCGCGCGGCAAACTGAGCGGCCCGGAGAACCCGCAGACTGTCCTCTGGAAAAGTCGCCTTCGAAACCATCCGCAAAACACCCCTTGCGAGATCCTCCTGACCGTCAAAACAATCGACGATCTCTCCGGTCAGCGGATCTTCAAGAATCGCGTTGATCGTGAAATCGCGTCGTCGTGACGCTTCCTCGAACGACATGTCGGGATCGCCTTCGATGACGAACCCGCGATGCCCGCGTCCGGTCTTGCGTTCGCGCCTCGGTATCGAAACGTCGAGGTGCGGTCCGACCTTGTAAACCGTGAAGACCTCGCCGACCGCGTCGACGCGGCCGAACCGGTCGAGGATCTCACGCAGCTTCGCAGGTTCGACGCCGTAGACCTCAAGATCGAAGTCCTTCGGTTCAGTCCCCGTCAGTTTATCGCGGACGCAGCCGCCGACAAGCATTGCACGGCCACCGAGCACACTAACTTCTCGGGCCAGGGCGATGATGTTTGCACGCGTTTCCGACATTCGGGAAAAATATACCGCAGAGACGGGGAAACGCGGAGTCAAATTGAGTTTCGCGATCGAATAACCGCCCTCAACCGAAACCGCGTCTTGGTTTCCCCTTGCAAGTTTTGCTAGGTATAGAGCCTCTTCAACAAATATTCCTTGAGTTCAGCGACTTTCACGCGTTCCTGTTCCCAGGTGTCGCGGTCGCGGACGGTGACCGCGTCATCTACGAGCGACTCGTGATCGACGGTCACACAGAACGGTGTCCCGATCTCGTCCTGGCGCGCGTAAAGTTTTCCGATGCCGCCGGTGTCGTCATAAACGGTACGCATCGACGGCAAAAGTTCCTTCTTCAGTCCCTTTGCCATCGCGACGATCTCAGGCTTGTTCTTTGCCAACGGAAGAACGGCGACCTTGATCGGCGCGAGATCCGGCGTGAGCTTCAGGATGACGCGCGTCTCGCCCTTGTCGTTGGTCTTTTCGGTATAGGCATCCATCAGCACCGCCAGGACCGTACGGTTAACGCCCGCGGCGGGCTCGATGCAATACGGGTAGAAACGCTCGTTGGTTGTCGGATCAAAGTACGAAAGATCCTCGGTCGAGTCGGGGTTCAGCCGTTTGCCGTCCGCATCTTCCGGTTTTTTCGAATGTGTTTTGAGATCGAAATCCGTCCGGTTCGCGATCCCCATCAATTCGTCGAACTGTGCCTGGCCTTCCTCGCGTTCCGGGAAGAATTTGTAAAGAATATCGACGCAACGGACGGCATAATGCGCGAGTTCGTCGGGTCCCTGTTCGTAGAGCTTCAGGTTCTCTGGCTTTATTCCGAGCGACTCGAACCACTTCCAGAAGTCATCGATCCATTCCTGATGGATACGCGCCGCGTCGTCCGCCCGGCAGAAATACTCCATCTCCATCTGCTCGAACTCGCGGGTCCTGAAGATGAAATTTCCGGGTGTGACCTCGTTCCGGAACGACTTTCCGATCTGCGCGATCCCAAACGGGAGCTTGCGCCGCGACGTATCCAAAACGTTTTTGAAGTTGATGAAAATTCCCTGCGCCGTCTCGGGACGAAGATACGCGAGCGACGCCGGATCGTCGTCCGACGAGACCGGCCCGATCGTCGTCCGAAACATCAAGTTGAACTGGCGCGCCTCGGTCAGGCTGCATTCCTTTCCGCTGCCGGCGCAAACGCCGGGTTCGTTCGGACACTCGACGTCGCGGAGTTTGTCTTCGCGGAACCGTCCTTTGCAGGTCCGGCAATCGACGAGCGGATCGCTGAATGTCGTTTCGTGTCCCGAATATTTCCAAACCAACCGGTTCTGGATGATCGACGAATCGAGGCCCTCGACATCGTCACGTTCGTGCACGAGCCAGCGCCACCACGACTGCTTGATATTGTTCGCAAGCTCGACGCCAAGTGGGCCGTAATCCCACGAACTCCCGAGTCCGCCGTAAATGTCGGATGCCGGAAAAACGAAGCCGCGGCGCTTTGAAAGAGAGACGATGGTTTCGATGTTAGGTGCAGACATGTCGATTTTGGATATTCGATCTTGGATTTTCGATTTTGGAACCAGTTCAAAGTATGGAGGCCAAAAACGGAATCAAAGGTGAAATTCTACATTGAGCCTCAACAAAAACAAAGACCGCCTGCCGGAAGCAAGCGGTCCATTCGGAAATCAGAATTCCCGAATCGCAAATGCTATTGCGGTGTCGGAAGCTCCGCGCCCGGCGGAACGATCCACAATTCGTACGTTGTCTTCAGCGGCTGACGTCCGCCGCGGACTATCGATATTCGCCTGGGATCGAGTCCCCGGACCTTCACCAGATAATCCAGGGTCCGCTTGCTCAACTTGTCGTAGGTATTCCGCGACATACTGGCCTTGTCGGTTCCCTGATAGATGATCAGGTAAAGCTGACCGTCCGGAACGCTGTTGACCTGGATCACGCAGTTGTCGAATCGCGCTTTGTCGTCGTCGAACGCCTTCGATTCGAAAACGTCGCATCGAACGGCGGTCGGCTGCGGAATGATCACCTTCGACACGTCGGTCGTCGCATAGTTCATCTGCCGGCATTGTTTCGCGTAGACGTCGTCCCACACATCAAGTTCGGCGCGGACCGTCCGTCCACCGAGATTGGAAGTATCGACGGTTATCGCCGAAGTTCCCTGACCGCTTGTGATACGTGCGGATTCCGGAGTGACCTTCCAACGGTAATTGAGCGGAACCGCGGCGCCGGTAACGGCATTGAACGCGGCGAAAGTGATGAAGTCGCCTTCGGGAATCTGGTCGGGCCCATCCACCCGGACGTTGTAGGGGCATGCCTTTTCGGTCGTTGTCTCAACGTACTTGAGGCAGACACAGTTCTTGCGGTCCTTAACGATCTGGATGTCCTCTTCGAACGATTTTCCATTCGGAAATTCAACCACCAACCGGTGCGAACCGGGCGAGAGATAGAACGGGGCGCCGTCGTCAACTCCGCTCATACCGACAAACTGACCATCGACACGAACGGGATACGAAACCGGAGAGGTCTTCACGGTCAGGGTCCCTGTGTTCTTTGGCTTCTTGTTATCGCCGTCCGCAGCAAAGGCGCTTGCCGCCAGTGCCAAACAAACAACGATCAATAAACTAATCTTGCGCATTGTGTTTTCCTCGGGCCCGTGCAATTCCCGGGCCGGCGAATTCAATTATTCCTCAGACGTCGATCGATTCTTGCGGCCGAATCGTCGGCGCGCGGCCAAGCCAACTCCGGTCAGTCCGGTCCCGAACAACAGCAGCGTCATCGGTTCCGGCACCGGCTCCGGCGGCGTGGGCGTCGGCGTGGGTGTCGGCGTCGGCGTCGGCGTCGGCGTCGGCGTCGGCGTCGGCGTCGGCGTCTTGTCCTTGTCGCGGGTCAGAATGATCACGACCGGAATTGCCGCGAGGCCCAAGAGCGCCCATTTCGGAAATCCGCGCTTCTTGACGACGTCGTCAACACAATCGCACACCTCGTCGCGAACGATGTTCGCCTCTGTCGTGCGGATAACTCGATCATCTTGCTGCGGCGTCTTCGTCGTATCGTCATCATCGTCGTCAAAATCCGCGTTTGCGACGGCTTCGCCTGCGAGACGAAGTTGCGCAAATGTCGCCGTCCGGGCCTTGCCCGGCTTGACGTTGACGACCTGGACAACCTGTTTGAACCTCACGGGTGCCGCATTCACCATCAGTGACGAGAATGAAAAGAGGCATAACGCCGCAATTAGAACTCTCAACTTAAAGTTAATCATTTCGTTTACTCTGTCGGTAATCGTTACAAAAACCGATCGATACAGAATGGCACAATTCCGCGGTTTTCGGAGATGGAAATGGGGCTAGGTGGACAATATATCAAAAATGCAGAGCAATTGCATCCTCAATAGCAAACCTAACCTGGCCTGAAACTCCCACTATCCTTGGTTGAATTCGATCGATGCACCTGAAATAAGTTCGAATTGTCCGACAATTCCAAAAAAAACTCGCATCGCCGACAAAGTAAAAAGGCCGGGATCGACCCGGCCTCGGCAATCAACTGGCTGCGAACAATTAATTGGCTTGCGCCTTCTCCTGCAGAATGATCGCTTTGCGGGAAAGCTTGATCTTGTTGCCTTCCTTCCCGATACACTTGACCATGATCTGCTGTCCTTCCTTGAGTTCGTCGCGGACGTCGCGGACGCGGCGGTCGGAGATCTCCGAGATATGGAGCAATCCCTCGACTCCCGGGAAGATCTCGACGAACGCGCCGAAATCGACGATCCGAGTGACCGTTCCGAGATAGGTTTCACCGATCTCCGCTTCCGCCGTGAGCGCCCTGATGCGATCGATCGCGGCCTGGGCGGCAGCACCGTCAGCGGTCGCGATCAGGATCGTGCCGTCGTCGTTGATATCGATCTTTGCTCCGGTCTCCTCGGTGATCGAACGGATCGTCGAACCGCCCTTGCCGATCACATCGCGGATCTTGTCGGGATGAATCGTGATCGTGATGATGCGCGGCGCGAACGGCGAAATATCCTCGCGCGGCTCCTCGAGCGCTTCGGCCATGATCCCGAGAATGTGCATCCGTCCTTTGCGGGCCTGTTCAAGCGCCTCCTGAAGGATCATCGCGTTGATTCCAGCGACCTTGATGTCCATCTGAAGCGCTGTGATACCGTCCGCGGTTCCCGTGACCTTGAAGTCCATGTCACCGTAATGATCCTCGGCGCCGGCGATATCGGAAAGGATCGCGTAACGGTTCCCTTCCATCACGAGTCCCATCGCGACGCCAGCGACCGGTTTCCTGACCGGAACGCCGGCATCCATCAGCGCGAGACAACCGCCGCAAACCGACGCCATCGAGCTCGATCCGTTCGACTCGGTGATGTCCGAAACGATGCGGATCGTGTACGGGAATTCAGATTCTGAAGGAAGAACCGCTTCGATCGCGCGTCGCGCCAGGTTTCCGTGCCCGATCTCGCGCCGGCTCGAAGAACCGAAGCGACCGACCTCGCCGACCGAATACGGCGGGAAATTGTAATGAAGCATGAAACGGCGGCGGATCTCGCCCTTCTCGAGATCATCCATGAACTGCTCATCCATTTTCGTACCGAGCGTCGCGCTCACGATCGCCTGAGTCTCACCGCGGGTGAACAACGACGATCCGTGGACGCGCGGGAGCCAGCCGACCTCGCACGAAATCGGACGGATCTCACTGAACCTGCGGCCGTCCGGACGGCGGCGATTGCCGAGAATGTCCTCGCGGAAAATCTTCTCCTTCAATGCGCCGAAGACCTTTCCGGCCATGACGCGCTTCTCAGTTTGATCGTCCGGGTAGCTTTCGATGACCTCCTTCTTAAGGGCGTCGACCGCTGCATAGGAAGCGAGCTTATCCTTGCCCGTCGTGTCGAGCGCGTCACGGAGGCGATCGGCGAAATTCTTCTCGATTTCGGCCATGATCGTCTCGTCAAGCGCCGGTGCGTTGAATTCCCGTTTCGCGATCTCAAGGACCTTGAACAGTTCGCGCTGCCACAGGCATAGCCGCTTGATCTCCTTGTGGGCAAGCATCAGCGCCTCGACCATGATGTTTTCGGAAACCTCTTTCGCCTCCGATTCCACCATCACGATCGCCTCTTCGGTCCCGGCAACGACGAGGTTCAGCTGCGATTCGCGCCGTTCGTCGTACGTCGGATTGATGATGTATTTCCCGTCGACCAATCCGATGCGCACACCGGCGATCGGGTTGTGGAACGGAATGTCCGAAAGGTAAAGCGCGCACGACGCGCCGGTGATAGCGAAGACGTCGGGGTCGTTCTCGCTGTCGGCCGAAATAACGGTCGCGACGACCTGAGTTTCGTTCTTGTACCCGTCTGGGAAGAGCGGCCGACAAGGACGATCGATGAGTCGGGCCGTCAAAACCTCTTTCTCGCTCGGACGTCCTTCGCGGCGGAAGTAGTTCCCCGGGATGCGTCCCGCCGAGTATGTTGATTCACGGTATTCGACCGTCAGCGGAAAGAAGTCGATGCCCTCGCGAGGTGAGTTGGTGCTGACGGCGCTGACGAGGATCATCGTGTCCCCGAACCTGATCACGACCGATCCATCGGCCTGCTTCGCGACCTTTCCGGTTTCAACCGAAAGTTCGCCGTCGCCTAACTTAATAGACTCTTTCAAGTATTTCTTTGATTTCATTTCTGATTTCCTTACAAACAAAAAGCGACAGGACTGTGCCGTGAAGCCCTGCCGCCATTGGGTTTTTTCTAGCGAGCTGTTCTCTTCCGCACCGGTTCTTTTACAGGCTGTCACGTTCAGCGACCCGATACGGATTCTTCGAGAGAACGATCCTTACATTGACTCGAAGCAGTCAATCAAAAGTCGAAAGGCCGGCGATCTCGCAGCGCAAAAATTCCAATCCCCAAGCGCCCGGTCCGGATCCCGTCCTTTCAAATTTTCCCTACCTTCTCAATCCGAGTTTCTCGATGATCTGATGGTATTCATTGATATTCTTGCGTTTCAGATAATCGAGCAACTTTCGACGACGCGAGACCATTTTCAGAAGTCCGCGACGCGAGTGATGGTCCTTCTTGTGAACCTTGAAATGCTCGGTCAGTTCCTTGATCCGCTCGGTCAGAAGTGCGATCTGCACCTGTGACGAACCGGTATCCGATGTATGGGTTTTGAACCCTTCGACGATCTTTGCCTTTGTTTCTGTTGCTGTTGACATAATGCTAAACGCTGAAAATAGCCTCTCCTTATGCTCGCAGTAACTCCGCCGCGTGGACGGCAACCACGAAAAATTATCGGTTAATTGTTGTTTGTTAACGGATAATTGTCAAACAACTCGTCGACGACCCACCGTTAATTGCAATCTACTTTCCGAATTCCTCCATGAACTTGGTCGAGAATTCGCCTTTTTGGAACCGCTCGTCGGCCATTATCTTAAGATGGAGCGGAATCGTTGTCTTGATGCCCTCGACGACCATCGCTTCAAGCGCGCGGCGCATTCGGGCGATCGCGGCCTCGCGTGTACGCGCGTGAACGATCAGCTTCGCGATCATCGAATCGTAATACGGCGGAACGACATAGCCCGGATAAACGGCCGTATCGACACGGACGCCGGGGCCGCCCGGAATGTTGAGTCCCGTTATTTTTCCGGGGCTCGGCGTGAATTTCTCGGGATCCTCGGCATTGATGCGGCATTCGATCGAATGGCCGAAGATCTGAACTTCATCCTGCGTGAAACCGAGTTTCTCGCCGCGCGCGATCCTGATCTGGTTACGGACGATATCGACGACGGTCACCATTTCAGTTACGGGATGCTCGACCTGAACGCGGGTGTTCATTTCCATGAAATAGAATGAACCGTCCTCGTCGAGCAAAAACTCGAACGTCCCGGCGTTTGAATAACCAATTTCGAGGCAAGCCTTCACGGCGACCGCGCCCATCTTGTCGCGGAGTTCCTTTGAGATCGCCGCCGACGGCGCTTCTTCAAGCAGCTTCTGGTGCCGACGCTGGATCGAGCACTCGCGTTCGCCGAGATGAATGCAGTTTCCGTGCTCGTCGGCAAGCACCTGGATCTCGATGTGCCGCGGGCGTTCGATGTACCGCTCGATATAGACCGCGCCGTTCTTGAAGGCCGCAAGGGCCTCCGACTGCGCGAGTTCGAGGTTGCCGGCGAGTTCGGATTCCTCACGGACGATCCGCATCCCGCGACCGCCGCCACCGGCGGCAGCCTTGATGATAACCGGGAATCCGATCTCCTTTGCGAGTTTGATCGCTTCGTCCACCGAGTCGATGGGATCCGGCGATCCGGGAAGGATCGGCACGCCGGCGGCCGTCATCGTGCGGCGCGCCTCGACCTTATCCCCCATCATGCGGATGACGTGCGGCTTCGGACCGATAAACTTGATGTTGCAGTCTTCGCAGATCTTCGCAAATGTTTCGGATTCGGCCAAAAATCCATATCCGGGATGGATCGCGTCGACATTCGTGATCTCGGCCGCGCTGATGATCGCCGGTATGTTGAGATAGCTCTCTGCCGACGGCGCGTTTCCGATGCAGACCGCCTCATCCGCGAATCTGACATGCAACGCATCGCGGTCCGCGGTCGAATGCACCGCCACCGTGCGGATGCCCATCTCCTTGCACGTCCAGATGATCCGGCAGGCGATCTCGCCCCGGTTCGCGATCAGAATTTTGCGAATCTCACGTTCCATCAACACACGACGACCTTTGTCCTTCGGCGTCCGGTCTTCGAAAACAACTCGAAGATCGAAGGTCAAAGTTCAAAGGTCATGCCTGCTTACCTCTTGATTCCGAATAGCGGCTGTCCGAATTCAACCGGCTGGCCATTCTCAACGTAGATCCTGACAACCTCGCCCGTTGTTTCGGCTTGGATCTCATTCATCAGTTTCATCGCCTCGACGATGCAGACGACCGTCGCTTCCGAGACCTTGTCGCCTTCCTTGACGTAGGGATCCTTATCCGGTGACGGAGCGCGGTAAAACGTACCCACGATCGGCGAGGTGATCTTGAACAAACCCTCGTCGCTTTCCGCCGCAACCGGCGCGGATTCCGCCGTCACGGACTCAGCCGTTGCGGCGACAGGTGCCGCGACGGGCGCAGCCGGAACCGCGTGAACGCCGGTCGCCTTGCTCAGGCGCACGCGGATGTTCGCATTCTCGAACTCAAAATCGGTGAATCCGTGTTCGTTGACCAACTCCGCGAGTTCGCGGAGTTCCCCCATGTTGAGCGAAGCTCGCGACGGTTCCCCCGTCACCTTCGGTGCGCTTTTCCTTCGGCGCGCTTCCGACTTTTCCTCGGCCATCGCCGATGCCAGATTTTCGCTCATTTGACTTTCTCCCGGATACTATCCTTTCGCCGCCAATTCTCGGGGATTGTCGACGAGTTCGATGACCGCCAACTCGGCATTGTCGCCTTTGCGACGGCCGATCTTAATGATCCGTGTATACCCGCCGTTGCGATCCTTGTAACGCGTGCCAAGCTCTCCAAACAACCGCTGGACCGCCTTGACGCCGGCGGTTCGCTCGATCGCTTCTTTGGGCTCGCCCTTCTTACCGCGAAACCGGCTCTGCTCGGCCTTGAACGCCGAATTTCCGGCGTGGAAGAATCGGGCCGCCTGGCGACGCAGATGCACTTCCTGCGCCCTTGCCTCGTCGCCGCTCAGCGATTGGGCTTTCCGTGCGAGCGTGATCACCTTCTCGACATACGGACGAAGTTCCTTCGCCTTCGGCACCGTGGTGATGATGTACTCTTTCTCCGCGTTGATCAGCGACGTCGCGAGATTGCGAAGCAACGAGATCCTGTGCTCGGTAGTCCGTCCGAGTTTCCGATGTGCCTTTTTGTGTCTCATACCCTTAGTTGCGCAATGCGGACGTCGGAGGTCGAAGTGGCCGGGCAATCAGCCGGCCCCAGCGTTTCCGTCGGTCCGCCTATTCTACTAGTCCAAATCTCGTCCGCCCGAACCCGGGATCGGATTGCCCTGCTCATCGAAATCCATTCCGAAATCGAGCCCCATTCCGTGGAGCAGATCCTTGATCTCGGTCAGTGATTTTTTTCCGAAGTTCTTTGTGTTGAGCATCTCGCGTTCGCTCCGGCGGATCAGATCGCGGATCGAGCGGATGTCAGCATTCTTCAAGCAGTTGTACGAACGAACCGAAAGTTCGAGTTCATCAACCGAGCGATCCAGAAGATCGTTGCGAAGAAGCGGCGGACGCGCAATGTCCTCGTACTTGTATTCCTCTTCCTCTTCTTCGAAGTTGATGAATATCGACATGTGGTCCTTGACGATCTTCGCTGCCAAACCGATCGAATCGTCGGGCTTGACCGAACCGTCGGTCCAGACCTCGATCGTCAGCTTGTCGTATTCCGTGTTCGACCCCATGCGGGTCTTCTCGACGTTGTAATTGACCTTTTTGATCGGCGTGTGAACCGAGTCGATCGGGATGTACCCGAGCGAAAGATCCTCGTCGTTATTGAGTTCGGCGGAAACATAACCGCGACCGTGCTTCAACCGCATCTCGATCTCGAGTTCGCCCCCGGCACTGACCGTCGCGATGTGAATGTCCGTGTTAAGCACCTCGACATCGCCGTCGGCCAGAATATCGGCGCTCGTCACCTCGGCCGGGCCGGTCTTGCTGATCGTGAGCGTTTTTGCCTCGCCGCCATGGAGCGAGAACGGGATCTGCTTGAGGTTAAGGATCACGTCGGTCGCATCCTCAACCACCCCCTTGATGGACGAGAATTCGTGTTCGACCCCTTCAATCTTGACGGCGGTGATCGCCGCACCCTCGATCGACGAGAGCAGCGCACGGCGGAGCGAATTGCCGATGGTTGTTCCGAAACCGCGTTCGAACGGCTGGGCGAAGAACCTGCCGTACCGCCCCGTCAGCGTCTCCTTCTCAACCTCAAGGCGATTCGGCATTTGAAAGTCTGTCCAGTGATTATTTTGTGTCATATCTTTTTAAAAAGTCTGCAGTCTGAAGTTCTGGGTCGCCGCGACCTGCATCCGCAATCGACCGGCGTCCCGAAACTCCAGACTAGAAGTTACTTACTGTAAAGCTCGACAATCAGCTGTTCGTTAATGCCCGCGTCGACATCTTCGCGCTTCGGCAGGGCCGAAATCGAGACACTCAGGTCCTTGTCCGCGGCCGAGATCCAATTCGGACGTCCGCGACCGACAGCAGTCTGCCACGCACCTTCGATGTGCACGTTCTTGGCGCTGTTACCCTTGACGCTGATCACGTCTCCGACTTTTACCTGAAACGAAGGAATGTCAACTTTGCGGTCGTTAACCAGGATGTGCCCGTGGTTAACGAGTTGGCGTGCCTGACGACGCGAGGTTGAAAAACCTGAACGATAAACGACATTGTCCAGACGACGCTCCAGAAGGAAGAGCAGGTTTTCACCCGTTACCCCTTTCTGGCGGAGCGCCTTCTCAAAATAATTGCGGAATTGCTTTTCAAGAATGAAGTAGATCCGCTTAACCTTCTGCTTCTCGCGAAGCTGCTGGCCGTAGCCGGACGGCATCTTGCGGCGCGCGCCGCCATGCTGTCCCGGCGGGTTGGTTCCACGCTTTTCAATGGCGCACGACGGCTTGAAACACCGGTCGCCTTTCAAAAACAACTTTGCACCTTCGCGGCGGCACAAACGGCACACCGCATCTCTGTATCTAGCCATATTCTTCTTCTTTTGTTGCCTCCGTCCCGGAACGTCCCGTTCGGAAATGCCGATCGCGGCACCTCCCGGTTCAAAATTCCGTTCAGGAAAAGTTTACGGGAAGCGTCCGCCCCCCTTCTTCCTTTCGATAGTTAATGGATTTAAGAAAGATCACAGCCGGGAGCCCAACATTCGTGCCCCCGAAAAAACCGTTCCCGGATCAAACGCGCCGGCGCTTCGGCGGACGGCATCCGTTGTGCGGGATCGGTGTAGTGTCGCGGATCGAGGTCACGCGGATACCGGCCTGGTTGATCGCACGGATTGCCGACTCACGGCCGCCGCCCGGTCCCTTCACCCTTACTTCAGCCTCGCGCATACCAGCGTCGAGCGCCTTGCGGGCCACGTCCTGCGCGGCCTGCTGCGCCGCGAACGGCGTACCCTTGCGCGATCCGCGAAAGCCCTTGGCGCCGGCCGAGGACTGAGCGACCAGGTTTCCCTGTGCATCCGTGATCGAGATCAGCGTGTTGTTGAACGAAGCTGAGATGTGCACGATCCCGACGGGGATGTTCTTCTTCTCCTTCTTCTTGAAAACCCTTTTTCCTTTTGCTGGTGCTTTTGCCATATCAATCAGTAAGCCGTGAGCAGTGAGCGGCGAGCAGTCGGTCGAAGGCAATCGCCAACTGCAAAACGGTCAAAGCTCACCAAATCCCTATTTCTTGCCGGGCGCTTTCTTCTTCGCGACCGCCGCCTTGCGCGGACCCTTACGCGTCCGGGCGTTGGTCGACGTCCGCTGACCGCGAACCGGAAGACTGCGACGATGACGGAGACCACGATAACAACCAACGTCCATCAACCGCTTGATGTCCATCTGGACATGTTTCCGGAGATCGCCTTCGACTTCATAATCGCCATCGATGACGCTGCGGATCCGGGTCAGTTCGTCCTCACTGAGGTCCTTGATCCTCGAGTCGATGTTGATGTCCGCTTTGTTCAGAATTGCCGTCGCGCTGGCCTTGCCGATCCCGTAGATGTACGTAAGACCGATCTGCGCCCGCTTGTTCGGCGGTAAATCAACTCCTGCTACACGAGCCATAATTCTCCTGATGGGCTTTGGGCCACTGCGGTGCAATCCGCGATCCGCATCCCCAAATCCCAAATATTCTTATCCTTGTCTTTGTTTGTGCTTCGGGTTCTCGCAAATCACCCGAACGATTCCCTTACGGTGGATGATCTTGCACTTATCGCAAATCTTTTTTACTGAAGGACGTACTTTCATTTCTTTTCCCTCTTATTGCCTACTTGTAACGGTACGTGATCCGCCCCCGGTTAAGGTCGTACGGCGAAAGCTCAACCAGCACACGGTCACCGGGCAAAATGCGGATGAAATTCTTCCTCATCTTCCCTGAAATATGCGCCAGCACCTGGTGCTGATTATCGTCGATCTCGACCCGGAACATCGCGTTCGGAAGGGTCTCCAGCACCGTTGCCGTGACTTCAATGGCTTCTTCTTTCGACATACGTTACAGAGTCAACACCGTCAGAGTTGACAAACTGCTAATGTTACAGTTTTATCGACAACTTTTCAAGTTACGCCGACGCCACGTCTTTCCTGGCCGCCGCGCGCCGTTTCTTTTGCTCGGCGGTCAAGGTCAGGATCTCAGGCCCTGCGGCGGTGATCGCAACGGTATGCTCGGCATGCGCACTCGGTTTACCGTCTTTCGTGACGACGGTCCATTTGTCGTCGAGCGTGCGCGTCAGTTCGGTGCCGAGATTGAGCATCGGCTCAAGCGCGAAACAGTAACCCGCCCGTATCTTTTCCTTAGTTCCCGCCCGGCCGTAATTCGGGATCTGCGGGGCCTCGTGCATATGGCGCCCGATTCCGTGACCGGTGTAATCCCGAACGATCCCGTATCCGAATTTCTCGGCATGCTCCTGGATCGCGGCCCCAATATCGCCGACGCGTTTTCCGGGGCAACACTGGGCAATCCCGAGATCGAGGCATTCCTCGGTGACGCGGATCAGTTGTTCAAGTTCCGGCGCGATCTTGCCGACCGGAGCAGTGAACGCGGTATCGCCAACGAAACCGTTGTAGGTCGCGGCCATGTCGAGCGAAACGATATCGCCCTCCTTCAGGGGGATTTCGTTTGAAAATCCGTGAACGACCGCCTCATTGACCGATGCGCAGATCGCGAACGGAAACGGCGTCATGCCGTATGGCTTGTACCCGATGAACGTCGGAATCGCACCCGCATCGCGCATCATCTTTTCTGCGACCGCATTCAGCTCAAGCGTCGTTACACCCGGGGCGATCATCGCGCGCAGCGCCTCGCGGACCTCAGCGATCAACTCGCCGACATCACGCATCCGGTCAAGATCTTTCTGCGACTTTGCGATAATCATCTTCTTGCCAAATAAAACGCGACTCGCGCTGCTCAGCATTCCGCCGATCAGCGAACGACTCAGAATCATCAATTCCGCCCGAAGCCGACGGCATCGACGATCGCCCGATAGATATCTTCGAAATCGCCGCTTCCGTCAACCTTCGCGAGCCGACCGCTTTGCTCGTAGTAATCGAGCAACGGTTTGGTCGCCGTATCGAAAGTCGCGAGCCTGATACCGACGCTCTCCTCATTGTCGTCAGCTCGGTGCGTCAGCAACGTATCGGGATGAAAATCACATACGCCGTCAACTTTCGGCGGCTTCGAATAGACATTGTAGATCTCGCCGCAAACGCCGCACGAACGGCGCCCGGTCAGCCGGCGCATCAATTCAGCGCGATCGACATCGACATCGACCGCCGCGATCGTCTTACCCTGCTCGTCGGCCAGTCCTTCGAGTTGCTCTGCCTGGACAAGCGTCCGCGGGTAGCCGTCGAGAAGATAATCTTCGCTGCAGTCGTCGCGCGAAGTCCGCTCCCGGACGATCTTGTACGTGAGATCGTCGGAAATGAGCTTGCCGGCCGCCATCGTTTCCTGAACTTCCCGCGCCAGCGGCGTGTCGGCATTCTTCATCTCCCGGAAAATGTCGCCGGTAGAGATTTGCGGGACGCCATGACGTTCCTGAAGCAACCGCGCCTGGGTCCCTTTTCCGGCCCCTGGCGCCCCGATCAAAACGATAATCTTGCTCATTTCGAATCCACTTTCCGAAAACGCGAAAGGACGCAGAGCTCGGCGACTCTGCGTCCGACGCTCATTCTCCGACCTACGAACGCCGTCCGCGCAGGCGTGATCCCGCGCCGAGAAATCCCTCGTAGTTGCGCATCACAAGCTGCGCTTCGATCTGCGAGACGGTGTCCATGGCCACGCCCACCAAAATCAGCAACGACGTACCGCCGAAGAAGAATTGGTAGCCGAGACCCGTCGGGATCCATGTCAGTCCGGGCGTCGCGGTGACGAACGCATCTATGCTCTCTCCGACAAAGGGCAGACGGGCGACGTTGAAGCCGCTCAGGAGCAGCTGCGGGACGAACGCGACGAACGCCAGATACAGAGCACCGACGGTGGTCAACCGGGTCAGGATCGTGTTCAGATATTCACCGGTCGGCGATCCCGGACGGATTCCCGGAATGAAGCCGCCGTGTTTTCGGAGATTATCCGCTACCTCGTCGGTGTTGAAAACGATCGTGATGTAGAAGAACGTGAACAAAACGATCAGCGACAGGAACACGAATTCATAATACGGATCGCCGCCGTGGAACTGCTGGAAGAAAACGTAGACCTTCGTCCAGAGCGAATTCGGGTCGTAACCTTCGCTGCCCGGCTGAGCCGGTGGGAACGCCGAGAACAAGGTCTGAGGCATTGCCAGCACCGACGACGCAAAAATGACCGGGATCACGCCGCCCATGTTGATCTTGAGCGGAAGGCTCGTTTCCTGGCCTCGGAACGTCTGGTTGCCGACCCGGCGGCTCGCATAACTTATGGCGATGTTCCGTCGCGCCGATTCGACGTAAACGATCAGCGCGATGAGCGCGACCAGAACGACCACGAGGAAGATCACACCGAAGGTCTGCCACGGATCGCCGGCACCGATCCTATCCTTGATCTGGATGACGCCGCGCGGCAATCCGATGACGATACCGGCGAAGATCAAAAGCGAGATTCCGTTCCCAACTCCGCGTTCGGTGATCTGTTCACCGAGCCACATAACGAAGATCGTCCCGGTTGTGAGCGTCACGACGACCATCATCGTCGCCCACGCCGAGTCGGCGATGATACCGTTTCGGCTAAGCCATGTCGCGACAAAGAACGTCTGAACCGAGCATAAGGCGACCGTGAGATAGCGGGTCCACTGATTGATCTTCTGGCGTCCGACCTCGCCCTCTTCCTGAACTTTCTTGAGCGGCGGATAAAGAACCGTCATCAACTGCAGGATGATCGAGGCCGTGATGTATGGCGTTACGCCGAGCGCAAACACCGAAATCGTTCGGAAGTTACCGCCGGAAAAGAGGTCGAGAACGCCAAGAAGCGTTCCGCTGACCTGCTGCCAAACCTGTTCGAGCTGTTCCTTGTTGATCCCCGGAGCGGTGACGTGCGCACCAAGCCGGTAGATCGCCAGGAGCCCGAGCGTGAAGAGAATCCTCTTCCGCAGCTCGGGGATCTTGAACATGTTCTGTACGGCGGCAAAAAACTTATCCATAAACTCCTCTTAAAGTTGGGGCGCTATTCGGCAGTTTCGGCCTTCGTGATCTCGGTGGCAGTGCCGCCGGCCTTTTCGATCTTGTCCTTCGCGGTTTTGGTGAACCGGTGGGCCGAGATCTTGAGAGATTTGGTGATCTCACCGTTTCCGAGGATGACAAGGTCATGCTTTGCCTTCTTGATCAATCCGCGTTCGTGCAGTACTTCCGGAGTGACTTCGTCACCCGCATTGAAGTTCTGTTCGATCTTGGCGAGGCTGATCTCAAGCCACTGCTTCTTGAAAATGTTCGTGAAACCGCGCTTTGGCAACCGGCGCTGCAAGGGCATCTGACCGCCTTCGAATCCGGGACGGCTGGAATAGCCGGAACGCGACTTCTGTCCCTTGTTTCCGCGACCGGAGGTCTTGCCTAGGCCGGATCCGGGACCACGACCGACTCTCTTCTTCTTGTGCGTCGATCCCTTGGACGGATGTAAATTGTTCAATGATAATGCCATAGTATTTGTCTCCGCTGGTCTGTCCTGTCCCGTTTCGCCGAAATGCCTTTTGACCCGAACCATTCTCGGCGGTTCACGCGCAAAAGGCAAAACGACGCGTCCCGGAACGCGACCGCGATCTATTCAACGATTCGCAAAAGGTGCGGCACCTTCGCCACAGCCCCGCGCATGGCCGCGTTGTCAGGCCGTTCCACGACCTGATTCAGCTTTGTGATCCCAAGGCCACGAACAATGTCCTTTTGCTTCTTCGAATAGCCGATCGTGCTCTTGTAATACTGGATCTTAATGGTCCCGCCGTCAGCTTTTTCAGTTTTCTTAGCCATTTCTCTATGGTTCCGATCTTCGACTTGCGGACGTCAGCAAACCGGGGCATCCCGATCGCGCCGCGTCACTCGCTAGCGATCGCGAATTAAAGTAGTTCCTCAACCTGCTTGCCACGCAATCGCGCGACCTCGAACGGATCCTTCATGCGGAGCAGTCCGTCAAAGGTCGCACGAATGACGTTGTGCGCATTGTTGGATCCAAGGATCTTCGTCCGGACGTTGTGTACGCCGAGCGACTGCAACACGGCACGCACGGCGCCGCCGGCGATAACTCCCGTGCCTTCCTTGGCCGGCTTGAGCAGAACGCGCCCCGCACCGTATTCTCCGATGATCTCGTGCGGTAACGTGCCATCGATCAGGGTCACCCGGATCAGGTTCTTTTTCGCCGCCTCGACCGCTTTCTTGATAGCATTCGGCACTTCCTTCGCCTTTCCGGTACCGAAGCCGACATGTCCCGCCTCGTCACCGACAACAACCAGCGCGGCGAACGAGAGATTCTTTCCGCCCTTAACAACCTTGGTCACACGATTGACCGAGATCAGCTGGTCTTTCAGGATCAAACCGCTCGCTGAAATTCTCTGATTATTCGTTTTCATTATTCTCTTCCGTCTTGTTCAGCCCGGCCTCACGGGTGGCGTCGATCAATGCTTTGACGCGACCGTGGAAAACATACCCCCCGCGATCGAAAACGACCTCGGAAACTCCCGCTTTGAGCGTACGCTCAGCTATCGCGGTTCCGACCTTCTTTGCCGCTTCGATGTTTCCGCCCGAGGCAAGCCCCATCGCCTTTTCGGTCGTCGAGGCCGATGCTACGGTATTGCCGCTGTCATCGTCGATGACCTGGGCGTAGATGTGATTCAGGCTCCGGTACACCGCGAGCCGCGGGCGTTCGGCGGTGCCGCGAACCTTCTTGCGAATCCGGCTGTGCACGCCGCGTCGGATCTCTGATCTGCTTTTCTGTGCCATAACTCTGTCGTTGAATGTCACGAACCGGTATCAACCGGCCCGCGACGGCAAATTATTTACCTGTCTTTCCGGGTTTGAGCCGGTAATATTTGTCGGCGTAGCGGATGCCTTTTCCCTTGTAGGCGTCCGGCTTGCGGAGCCGGTTCAACTCCGCCGCCACCTGTCCGAGCTTCTGCTTGTCGATCCCGCTCAGCGTCAACGTCGTCTGGTACTGGTTGATCGACGCTTTCGTATTGACGCGTTCGGCCTTGGCCTCGATACCGTCCGGCAGAACATACTCAACCGGGTGCGAGTAGCCCAGGGCGAAGACGATCTTTTTGCCCTGCACGTCCGCCTTGTAGCCGACGCCGACAACGTCCATCTCCTTCGTGAATCCCTGCGTCACACCGACCATCGCGTTGTTCGCTAGCGCGCGCGCCAAACCGTGAAATGCACGGTCGTTGTCATTGCGGCGCTCGGCGACGAGCGTTCCTTCTTCATGTTTGAAGCTGACACCGGCCGGGATCGGGGATTTGAGAACGCCCTTCGGCCCTTTGACTTCAATTTCATTTTCGCCAACCGTCACGGTGACTCCCGCCGGGATCGTGATCGGTTTTTTTCCTACTCGAGACATATTGCTATTTCCGATTTTCGATTTTCGATCTTCGATTTCGGATCTCGTTGGTCACCCGACCAATCAAAAATCCAAAATCAAAAATCCAAAATCCTAGTAGACTTGTGCCAAAATCTCGCCGCCGACGTTTTCGAGGCGGGCCTTCTTGCCGCTCATCAAGCCGCGCGAAGTTGAGACGATGTTGATGCCGTATCCGCCGAGCACCCGCGGGATTTCGCCCGCGCCGACATAAACGCGGCGACCGGGACGCGAAACGCGAGACAGGTGCGTGATCGACGAAACTCCCTTCGCGTCATAGCGAAGAAAGACCCGGATCGAATAGTTCGGCCCTTCGCCTTTGGTCACGAAGTTGTTGATGTATCCTTCTTCTTTGAGAATACGGGCTATCTCCAGTTTCAACTTCGAACCGGGAATATCCACACGGCTGTGCTTCGCTGCGATCGCGTTCCGCACGCGCGTGAGCATATCTGCTATTGGATCTGTCATTACTATTACTCCACCAATTCTATTCTGGATTTGGGATTTGGGATTTGGGATTTGTCATCAAATCCGCAATCACAGATCCGCGATCCGAAATCCGTTTACCAGCTTGACTTGACAACGCCCGGGATCTGGCCCTGAAGAGCGAGCTCACGCAGAGCGACACGCGAAATTCCGAACTTGCGCAGATATCCGCGCGGACGCCCCGTTTGCGAACAGCGGTTGCGGACACGGACCGGACTCGCGTCACGCGGCATCTTCTGCAACTGCATTACCGCTTCGTCGATCTGCTCCAGAGTCGAGCTCGGATTGCTGATCACCCTTTTGAGTTCAGCCCGGCGCTGCGCGTATCGAGCAACCTTCTCTTTGCGTTTATTGTTCTGTACAACCTTACTGATCTTTGCCATATCGATTCAAAATCTGCTATTGCCGGAACGGCATTCCGAGCGCCTTCAACAGCGAGCGCGCCTGTTCGTCGTTGGTCGCGGTCGTCACGATCGAAATGTTCATTCCGCGCGTTTTGTCGACCTTGTTGAAGTCGATCTCAGGGAAGATCAACTGTTCGCGGATGCCGAGCGTGTAGTTGCCGCGTCCGTCGAACGCCTTGCCCGAGATACCGCGGAAGTCGCGGACGCGCGGGAGCGCAACCGAGATCAGACGATCGAGAAATTCGTACATCCGCTCGCCGCGCAACGTGACCATCGTTCCGATGTTCATCCCCTGGCGAAGTTTGAAGGCCGCGATGGACTTCTTCGCTTTCGTGACGACAGGTTTCTGACCGGTGACCGACTTGAGCTCTTCCACCGCTGTGTCAAGAACCTTCGAATTCGCGATCGCCTCGCCGACGCCCATGTTAACGACGATCTTCTCGACCTTCGGGATCCCCATCGGGTTCTCGATGCCGAACTCTTTCGCGAGCGCCGGTGCGATCTCGTTCTTGTATTTGTCTTTGAGTCTAGCCATTGCTTTATTGATTTCGGATTTGGGAATGCGGATTTCGGATTTCATTCAGTCAATCCGAATTCCCAAATCCCCGATCCCGAATGCCTTTACTGTTCCTCTTCGGCCGCCTTGCGTGACGAGCGCGTGAACGGCGGATCGGCGATCACTTTGCCGCTCTTTGCGACGCGGACTTTCTTGCCGTCCTGGACCTCGATCCGGGCGCGCGTCGGTTTGCCGGTCTCCGGATCGACGAGCGAAACGTTCGAAACGTCAACCCATGCTTCCTGCTCGATGATCCCGCCCTCGATACCCATCTGCGGCTGCGCCTTGCGATGGCGCTTGACGATCATGCCGCCCTCGACCTTGACCTTGCCGTTTCGCGGATCGACGGCGATGACCTTGCCGCGGAGCGGTTGGCGATTGCCGTTGCTGTCAAAGCGGTTGTATTCCTTGCCCGCGATGAACACGACCTGATCGCCGCGCTTGATCTTGCTCTTAAATGCTCCCTTCTTAACCGTTTTCATGACTTAGATAACCTCCGGCGCGAGCGACACGATCTTCATGAAGTTCTTCTCACGAAGTTCGCGGGCGACGGGTCCGAAAACACGAGTTCCGATCGGTGTTCCGTCGTCCTTGATGAGGACGGCGGCGTTCTCGTCAAACCGGATATACGTCCCGTCCTTGCGGCGGACTTCCTTGCGGGTCCTCACGATCACCGCGTTGTAAACCTTTCCTTTCTTGACGGTTCCATCCGGTGACGCCTCTTTCACCGTTACCTTGATCTTGTCGCCGAGATGCGCGATCTTTCCGGTCGATCCGCCGATCGGCATGATCATGACGACGCGCTTTGCTCCCGAATTGTCGGCGACCGCCAAAGAGGTCTGCATTTGAATCATAATTACCCTCGTTAATCGTTCGTCGTTAACTGTTGCGGCCATCGGCGACTAACAATTAACCGTTAACAATGAACCCACTATTTCTGTGCTTTCTGAATGATCTCGACCACGCGCCAGCGCTTGCGGGCCGACAACGGACGGGTTTCGACGATCCGAACCTTGTCGCCGATCCCGGCTCCCAATTCGTCGTGTGCCATGAAGTTCTTGCGGCGCTTCACGTACTTTCGGTAGATCGGATGCTTGATCAGGCGGTCGACACGGACGACGACGGTCTTCGTCATCTTGTCCGACGAAACGACACCGACACGTTCCGCGCGCTTGTTTGCCGGACGCTGGCCGGGTTCACCGGCTGCCGGCGTTTCCGCGCTCGCTTCCTTCGCCTTCGACTTCGCCGCGGACTTCTTTGCGGGCTTTTCAGGCTCGGCCACAGCTTCGGTTTCAACTTCGACCTCGGCCGGAGCGCTTTCAACGACGGTGTCCGCGGCTTCTACCGCCTCTACCGGTGCCTCATCGCTCACCGCTTCCGTCCCGGCGCCTTCCGCAGCGACGGTCTCTTCAGTTTCCTCTTTCTTTTTTCTCGGCATGTTCTTATTTCAACCTTCTACGCCTGAGCCTCATTCGCTTCGCTCTCTTTCTGGCGGATCAGCGTGAAAACGCGCGCCAGGGTCTTCTTTTCACGGCGAATATCATTGATCGTGTCGCCAACACCCAAACTCTTGCGGAACTTCAGGCGAAAGAGCGATTCCTTCAAGGCATCGGCCTGGTCGCGAAGCTCGCTGAGGTTCATATCGCGAAGCTGTTCCAACTGTTCGTTACGTTTCATTGCTTAAACCACGCCTCCTTCCAGATCGGCGCGCGTCACAAACTTTACTTTGATCGGAAGCTTCTGTGCCGCAAGCCGCATCGCCTCGCGCGCGAGTTCCTCGCTGACACCCTGAATTTCGTACAGGATGCGCCCCGGCTTGACGACCGCTACCCAATGATCGGGCGCGCCCTTTCCGCTACCCATACGGGTTTCGGCCGGTTTTTTGGTGATCGGCTTGTCCGGGAACATCCGGATCCAGACCTTTCCGCCGCGTTTGATGTGGCGGGTCATCGCGATACGGGCGGCTTCGATCTGCCGGTCCGTGATCCATCCCGCTTCCAGAGTTTTGAGTCCGAAGTCACCAAAGTTGATCTTCTCGCCGCGCGTCGCTTTCCCGCGCATGCGGCCTTTCATCACCCTTCGGTGCTTGACCTTTTTCGGCATCAACATAGCTTAATTACCCTCATCACGACCGATCGCAACGAACGGCCGAATAACCTTTCTCAATAAATTCTTACTGTCGGCGCGGGCGCGGCGGACGACGATCGCCTCTGCCTCCGCCCTGGACCTTCGGCTCGTTGATCGGATCCGTCGTCGTTCCGCGCGCGATCGACGCGTTCGGATCGAGGATCTCACCGCGGTAGATCCAGACCTTGACGCCGATGATTCCGAACGTCGTGTTCGCTTCCGCGAAACCGTAGTCAATGTCGGCGCGGAGCGTGTGCAGCGGCAAACGGCCTTCGAGGCTCCATTCGGTTCGCGCGATTTCGGCTCCGTTCAGGCGGCCGGCGCACATCACCTTGATGCCCTGCGCACCGAAGCGCTGGGATTCTTCCATCGTCTTTTTCATCGCGCGGCGAAAAGCGATACGCTTCTCGAGCTGTTGGGCAATCTTCTCGGCCTGCAGCTGCGCGTTTAGTTCCGGCTTCTGGATCTCCTGGATCGAAACGATGACCTCCCTTCCGGTCTTCTTTGCGAGATCCTCGCGAAGCTTTTCGATCTCCGCTCCCTTGCGGCCAATGATAATCCCCGGACGCGAGGTGTAGATGATGATCTTGAGCCGGTTTGCCGCACGTTCAACGTCGATGTGCGAGACGCCCGCGCCGGTAAACCGTTTCTTGAGATCGCGCTTCAGCTGAAGGTCTTCCGCGAGAAACGCGGCGAATTCCTTCTTCGCGTACCAGTGCGAATGCCAGTCTTTGTTGTATCCGACCCGAAAGCCGTATGGATGAACTTTCTGTCCCATAATGAAATTCTCTTAAGCCTTTTCACTCTCCGTCTCGACCGGAACAACCGCTTCCGCCGGAGCTTCCGTTACCTTCGCCGGCTCTTCTGCCGGTTCGGCCTTCGCGTTCTTGGTCTTTTTCGGTTCCTTCGGCGCGTCTTTCTTTGCCGTCGGCTTTGCGGCCTTCGAGGCCGCTTCCTTTTTCTTCGGAGCCTCGGCAACCGGCTTTTCCCTCTTCACTTTCTTCTCGACTTCCTCGCTGGAAACCTCGATCGTGATGTGGCAGTAATGACGCTGTTCGCGATACGCGCGTCCCTGCGGTGCCGGGCGCATACGGCGCCGATGCTTCGTGGGTCCCATATCGACAAAGCAGCTCTTCACCCAAAGATCGTCCGGATCGATGGCAATGTTCTGCTGCTCGGCCTTGTACGTCGCATTCGCGATCGCCGAATCAAGACACTTCATGATCGGCTCGGCCGCACGCTTGTCGGTGAACTTCAGGATCGCGAGCGCCTGTGAAACGTTGCGCCCGCGAATCAGGTCGATCACCAGCCGCGCCTTGCGCGGGGATCCCTTCAAATATTTTGTTTTGGCAATTGCTTCCATAAACTTAGTCTCGATCCGCGATCTTCGATTCGCGATCCGCGGCGGCTCAAGCCGATCCAGAATCCCAAACCCGAAATCCCAAATGTCGTTATCTTCTTTTCGCCGCTTTCTCGGCCTTTGTTCCCGGATGGCCCTTATAGGTCCGCGTCGGGGAAAATTCTCCGAGCTTGTGTCCGACCATGTTCTCGGTGATGTAAACCGGGATGTGGCGCTTTCCATTGTGGACGCCGAACGTCAACCCGACCATTTCGGGAGTGATCGTCGATCGGCGCGACCAGGTCCTGATCGCCTGCGGTTTGCTTCCCGTCTCGCGGATCTTTCTGAGAACCCGCTGGACGCTGAGATCGATGAACGGTCCTTTTTTAACTGAACGTGGCATAAACTTATTTTCGATTTTCGATTTTCGATTTTCGATTTTCGATTTTCGCGAATATTCTGTTTCAAATCGCAAATCGAAAATTGCAAATCGCAAATGTCCTACTTCTTCCTTCGGTCGCGAACGATCATGTTCTGCGTCCGCTTGTTCTTACGGGTCTTGTAGCCGCGCGTCGGCTGTCCCCACGGGGTCACCGGATGACGTCCACCCGAGGTTTTTCCTTCACCGCCGCCGTGCGGGTGATCGACCGGGTTCATGGCGACGCCGCGAACCTTCGGACGACGCCCCATCCAGCGCGTGCGTCCGGCCTTGCCGAGTGAAACGTTTTCGTGCTCGACGTTCCCGACCTGTCCGACAGTCGCCATGCAGACGACCGGGACCCGGCGAACTTCGCCCGACGGCATGCGGAGCAGCGCAAAATCGCCTTCCTTCGCGACAAGCTGAGCAAATCCGCCGGCGGCCCGAACCATCTGGCCGCCTTTTCCGGGTCGGAGTTCGATATTGTGGAGCTCGGTACCGAGCGGGATATTCTTGATCGGCAACGCGTTTCCCGGAAGAATGTCCGCTTCGGCGCCGCTCAAAACCGTCGCTCCGACCTTCAGCCCGACAGGCGCGATGATGTACCGCTTCTCGCCGTCAAGATAGGTGATGAGCGCGATGTGTGCCGAGCGGTTCGGATCGTACTCGATCTGCGAAACCTTGCCCGGGATCCCGATCTTGTTGCGCTTGAAGTCGATGATCCGGTAAAAGCGCTTGTGGCCCCCGCCCCGGCGGCGCACCGTGATGCGGCCGTCGTTGTTGCGGCCGGAGATTCTCTTTTTTGACTCGAGCAAAGATTTTTCGGGTTTTGCATTCGGAGTCAACTCATCCCGCGTCAGATATGTCTGATAGCGCCTTGCGGGTGATGTCGGTTTTAATTTCTTGATACCCATAATTCAATTTGGGATTGGGGATTTTGGATTTCGGATTGAATCCGGTTCCCCGTTCCGCACTTTCTGACCGCGGCACATCCGCAATCACAAATCCCAGTTCCGAAATCGTTAGATTGCTTCCGCGTAATCGACCATCGGCTGGCCCTTCTTGAGCGTGACGTACGCCTTCTTCCAGTCCGGCCGGCGGCCTTCGTGACGGCCGCGACGCTTCATCTTCCCTTCGTACTGCACGGTCCGCACCTTATCGACCTTGACGCCGAAGATCTCCTCGACGGCGTTCCGGATGTCGTCCTTTCCGGCTTTCGTGTTGACGCGGAACGTCAACACCTGCGCATCGCCTTCCTCACTCGTCGCTTCCTTCAAAAGCACCGATTTCTCGGTGACCACCGGCGACTTAAGAACGTCCCAAACACTCAGCTTACTCATTACTCGTCGCCTCCTCGCTCACGACCGCCTCGGCAGCCTCTTCCTTTTTCGCCTTCGGCTTGGCGGCCTTTTTCGGCTTCGGCGCCTGTTCGACAACGACCGGCGCCGCCTCGACATTGCGACCTTCGCGTTTCGGATCGAGCAACTGATCGAGTTCCTCCGCAGCCGACTTCGAAAGCACGAGCTTTTCGTGATAGATGATGTCGTAAATGTTCAGCCCGAACGCGTTGGTGACCTTTGTCTTCTTCACGTTGCGCGCCGACATCACGAGATTGGCGTTGTCGAGCGAATCGACGAACAACGTCTTCGACGCCTTTTTGACATCTGCCAACCCGAGCGTCTGGAGAGCCGAAACGAAGTCCTTCGTTTTGATCTGTTTGAACACCAATTCGTCGATGACGATGATATTCCCCTCGCGGAGTCTTTCCGAAAGCGCCGAGCGTAAGGCGCCGCGGCGCATCTTCTTCGGCAAGTTGTAAGACCAGTCGCGCGGCTGCGGCCCGTGAACGTTGCCGCCGCCTTTCCAAAGCGGCGAGCGCAGCGACGCGATGCGCGCGCGGCCCGTTCCTTTTTGCTTCCAGAGCTTGCGGCCCGATCCCGAGACGTTTCCGCGGGTCTTCGTCGCCGAAGTTCCCTGGCGGGCGTTGGAAAGGTAGTTCTTGACCGCCGCGTGGATCAGCCCCTCATTCAGATCGGCACCGAACACCGCATCAGAAAGCGTCACTTCACCGACTTCCTTGTTCTTCAAATTGCGAACCTTTACGGTAGGCATAGTTTCAACTCCGTTCTCTCTTGCGGCTCTTTCGTCCGCATCCTGACTAAACCGACTTTTTAACCACCACGAGACTGCCGTTCGCGCCCGGAACGGCGCCGCGGATCATGATCAGGTTGTTTTCGGCGTCGACCTTCGCGACCGTCAATCCCTTGACCGTGACGCGCGCATCGCCCATGTGACCGGACGATTTCGTGCCCTTGATCACCCGTGACGGGTAGGCGGACTGACCGATCGAACCGGGCGCGCGGACCGACATCGAGCCGTGCGACTCGGGTCCGCGGTGAAACTTGTGGCGTTTGATCGTGCCCGCAAATCCGCGTCCCTTCGAGCGGCCGACAACTTCGATCTTGTCGCCGTCAGTGAAGAGATCGGCCTTAACCTGATCACCGACGCTGACTTCGGCTTCGCCGTCGAGCCGGATCTCGCGCAGAACGCGGGTCGGCGGCAATCCGTTGCCGGTCTTTTCGAAGTGACCGCGCATCGGCTTGCTGACGTTCTTCAGTTTGATCGGGTTATCCTCGACCAAACCGAGCTGGACCGCGTTGTAGCCGTCACGTCCGGCCGCGCTTTTCGTTTGGACGACGACGCAGGGACCGGCCTTGATCACCGTCACCGGTGTCACCGTGCCGTCTTCCGCAAAAAGCTGCGTCATTCCAAGTTTTCTGCCAATGATTCCGCTTATCATATTTTCGATTTTAGATTTTCGATTTGCGATTGATAGATCCGGTTGAACAACGTATCGTCAGTCCAAATCGAAAATCGCAAATTGCAAATCACAAATTGCTTAGCTTTTGCCAAACGCCTTGATCTCAACGTCAACGCCCGCGGGCAAATCCAATTTCATCAGAGCGTCAACCGTCTCCGCGGTCGGATCCAGAATGTCCATCAAGCGCTTATGCGTCCGGATCTCAAACTGTTCGCGTGACTTCTTGTCGACGTGCGGCGAACGGAGGACCGTCCATTTGTTCTTGATCGTCGGGAGCGGGATCGGACCGGCGACGCGTGCGCCGGTGCGCTTCGCGGTCTCGACGATCTCGAGCGTCGACTGATCAAGAACTCGGTGATCGTAAGCTTTCAGCTTGATGCGGATTTTTTCGTTCAACATAGAATTCAGTGGTCAGTAGTCCGTGGTCGGTGATCAGCTTTGCTCGCTGACCACTGACCACTGTCTACTGCTAACTACTCAACAATATCGGACACCGTACCGGCGCCGACCGTGCGGCCGCCTTCGCGGATAGCGAACCGGAGTCCCTTTTCCATCGCGATCGGAGCGATCAGCTCGATCTCCATCTGGATGTTGTCGCCCGGCATCACCATCTCGACTCCCGCCGGCAGGTTCGCCACGCCCGTGACGTCCGTCGTGCGGAAGTAGAACTGC
>JAKQII010000309.1 GCA_029557535.1 Acidobacteriota bacterium | reverse complement strand
CCTTGAAAGCCTCGAAAACCGCGCGGTCGGCGGCGTCAAATTCGGATTTCGTCAAAAGTTCTTCGATCTGGTCTTGTAAATTCATTTATCGGTAAATTAAGAAATACCCGCCGTCCATCTCGCGGAACTGATTCCACGTTTGCTCGCCGCTGAGGTGAATCTCGCCCTTTGATCCTTTGAGATCGATCTGGTAGATGCGATATTCGGAATCGACCATTCTCCTGATCGCCTCGCGCGGCCATTCGTCGATGCTGTGAACCGAAAGCGCCTGTTTCGGCTCGAGCACGACACGGATCTCCTGCTTCTCCCCAACATCGCTCGTGTGTATGAGCTCAAGCTGTTCGAACTTTTTGCCGTCGAAGCTAAGGTACGAGTACGTTCTAAGCGGTACTTTCAGAACATCGTTCCATTTCAGCCCGATTTCAAGCGGCGCGTCCGTTTCGTTGACGATCATGAAATCATACCGGACCGAACAAGCAGTCAGCGATAATACGAATGCGGAAATCAGCAAAACCAAGAATATCCTCGTCATAGTTCGCTCCTTCGTTCACCCGCTGATCAATTGAGATCTTTCAGTAGTTCGCGCAATTTCTTCCTTGTCGGTTCCGTGACCGGAACGAGCGGCAGCCTGAGATTCTCCTCGAGCAGACCCATTTCCTTCATCACGAACTTGCACGGCGCGGGCGATGCTTCGATAAAGTTCGCTTCCATCAGCGGCAAGATCTTGTAATGGATCTTGCGGGCCGCGGTCCAGGCGCCGTCGAGCGCCTTTTCGACCATTGCCGACGTCTCTTTGGGGATTTCGTTGGAGCAGACCGAAACCAACCCGTCGGCGCCGATCGAGATCATCGGTAGCGTCGTCGCGTCGTCGCCCGAAAACACGCGGAAATTCTTCGGGCGATGCGCGCAGATGGCCATGATCTGCGAAAAGTTTCCGGACGCTTCCTTGGTCGCGACGATGTTCTCGAATTTCTCGGCGAGCCGCAGCGTCGTTTCAGCCGAGATGTTCGAAGAAGTCCTCGACGGAACATTGTAAAGCATTATCGGAAAACGCTTTACGGATTTCGCAATCTCTCCGAAATGGGCGAACATCCCCTCTTGCGTCGGTTTGTTGTAATAGGGCGCAACGACGAGCGCGCCGTCGGCGCCGAGCTCGCGAACCTTGCGCGTGAAATCGATCGTCGCGGCGGTGCTGTTGCTTCCCGTGCCCGCGATGACCTTTGCCTTGAGCTTGTGCGCTTCCTCGATTGTCATTGCGATGACGTTCAGACGCTCAGACTCGTCCATTGTCGCCGCCTCACCGGTGGTCCCGCACGGGATCAGGATCTTGACGCCGTTTTTGATCTGTCGTTTCACGAGATCGCGGAAACATCCGTCGTCAACCGAACCATCCTTTTTGAAAGGGGTTACAAGCGCCGTGCCGCATCCTCGCAGCCAGTCTAGTTTCATCGTCATACGCAAAAAATTCCTATCGCTGAATCAAGAGAAAGTATATGCTTATCACGAAAGAACTTACAAAAACGCATTGGAGTTGTTTATAGATGTCATAAAGATCCTTTTGGGCCGGATTGAACCCGGCTCTTCTGCTTCACTGACTATTGATTTGAGACGACACCGGAAATTTGAATGAAACCGGAAAAGCCGCCTAAAGGCGGAACTCCAAACTTTCGAAGAACTCGCCGAGCTTGCGCGGGTCGAGCCTGCCGTCGGTCCTGACGCTTGAACAAAGATCGAATCCGAACGGCCCGACCCGTTCGTACGCTTCCCGCACGTTCGAAGCCTTGATCCCGCCGGCGAGAAAGACCGGCTTCCCGCAGGTCTCGACGATCTTCCGGCTGAGTTCCCAGTTATGCACACGTCCGGTTCCGCCGAGTTCCTTCACCTGAAGGTTCGGATTTCCCGAATCGAGAAGTACCGCATCGACGTGCGGCGCAACCGCGCAGGCCTCATCGACCGAGCCTTGATCGATGACGTGGATGACCTGAACAAGCCTTACCGTGGGCAACGCGCTCCGGATCGAATCGTAATCACGTTCTTCCAACGCGTCGACCAGTTGTATCGTATCCGTATGAACGCGGCGGTGATGCGCAACGACCTCGTCGGCACGGGATTCACTCGTGAGCAGGAAGGTCCCGACGGGCGGCGGGACGGAACGAGCGATTTCGGCGATCAACTCATCGGCGATAACGCCGGGTCCCGACGGCATCCGGCCGACGAGTCCAATCGCCGACGCGCCCGCCGAGACCGCGGCCGTCGCCTCGGAAACGTTCGAAATACAGCAGATTTTTATGCGTGGCGTCACCGTGCTAGTTTCCGGCGTTCTGCGGCAATCTGTCAATTCTGCGGTCCATTACGCGGAACCAAAGCGGGGGCACGAGCGAGAGCAGCATCATCCCCGGATAGCCGGTCGGAAGCTGCGGACTCGTCGGAAGCGAATCGAGCACCTGAAAATGCTTGCTTGCGATGAAATGATGGTCCGAATGGCGCGAAAGTTCAAAAAGCACGGCCCGGCTGATCGGATGATCCGAATTCCAGGAATGCTCGGGCCCGACGCGCTCGTAACGTCCGTTCGCCAGCTTGCGCCGCAATAGCCCGTAATGTTCGATGTAGTTTGCGGTCTCGAGCAGGATCTTGCCGATCACGGCCGCCGCGATGAAGGCGCCGAGCGCCTCGACACCGAATTCCGCAAGAATGACCGCCAACAGCCCGATCTGGGCGATTGTATACACCAGCATCCGATTACGAATCGAGACGATGCGCATTCCCCGCTTCTTGAGCCTGCCGCTTTCTATTTGCCACGCCTCGATGTAGCTTCCGATCTGCGAACGGAACCAGAACGCGTAAACCGATTCTCCGCGGCGCGCCGTCGCCGGATCGCCCGGAGTGGCCGCGTTTCGGTGATGTCCGAGATTGTGATACGGCATAAAGTGATTTTCGAGCGACGTCAGAAGAGCGAACTCCGCGATTCGCCGGGGCAATGCTCCGGCACGGTGGCCCAGCTCGTGGCCGAGGTTGATCCCGAGAAGGCCGCACATCATCCCCATCGACAGGACGCGGCCGACGAACTCGATGCTCGCAACGGGAACCCGCGAAATGGTCGCGAGGAACATCACCAGCAAACCGAATTGGATCAAAGCGAGCGAATACAGCAGGCCATCGAAGATTCGGGCATTGGCACGGTCGCGCTTGCGGTCATCCGACAGATTTGCGCGATCGGGCTGAACAAAGAGTTCGAGCAACGATACCAAGCCAAAAAAGATGATCGCCGGAAGGAACGTCAGTACTCCCGAAAGAAAGAACGCGGCCGCGGTTGCGGCGGGGAACAACAGAACCAGCAAATACCTGAATAAGGCAAGATCAAGCCGTTCGACCAAGGCGAAAGGCCGAACCGCGAACTTGGAGCCGTAGAACATCGTGAACCTCGCGATCGAAATATGGTCGACCCAAGATAAACCGTGTGCCGCCCAGGCCGTTTTGATTTTCGTCAAAAAATTTACGATCGCCGCGCACGAATCCGGCTGAGGGTTTCCTGCGTGATGCCGAGGTAAGAGGCAATGTGGCCCAGGGAGACCCTCCTGAGCAGGTCAGGGTGCTTCTCGATGATGAAACGATATCGCTGCGAGGCCTTGCGGAACTGCAGCGCCGAGTTCTTTGCGAGCTGCTCTTCGAGGATTTGGAGAAGTATCACTCTGCTCAGCCGGTCGATCTCGGGGAACCGGTTGAACGACGACTCAAGGTCGCCGTACGTCATCGAATAGAGATCGCAGTCTTCAAGCGTCTCGATGAAGTAGCGGCTCGGCTTGCGTTGAAAGAAGCTGTCGAAAGCGGTCACGAACGAATTCTCGGATGCGAACCAGTCGGTAATGTCGCGTCCGTCCTCATCGATGTAGTACCAACGGACAATTCCCTTTTCGACGAACCACAAAACGTTGCAGACGTCGCCTTCGCGGTGGAGCAGAGAATGACGCGAAAACGAAGCAAGCCGGCTTTTGGAGACCAATTCCTCGGCCGCGGCATCCGAGATCGGGAAGAACGTGCGAATATGATCGATGAAGTTCACAGTCCGCCTGATAGTATCTCGTCCATCACATCCGAAAACTCATAGATTCCGGTTCGGCCGACGATCCATTCGGCGGCGACGATCGCGCCGCGCGCAAAGCCTTCGCGTGATCGCGCCGTGTGTCTTAACTCAACCGTGTCCGGAGCGGCGTCGAATCCGACGATGTGCGTGCCCGGAATATCGCCGGCACGGGTCGCAGCGACCGAAAAGCCTTCCCCGTAGTGCGTCGCAACAATATCTTTCAGTTTCAGCGCGGTTCCGCTCGGGGCGTCCTTTTTGCGGGAATGGTGGCGCTCTTCGATAAACGTCTCGTAATCGTCAAATTTCGAAAATAGTTCAGCGGCGTGATCGGCGAGCTTGAAAAACAGATTCACCCCGACGCTGAAATTCGACCCGTAAACGAACGCTCCGTTTTCGCGATCGATGATCTCAAGAATTGAAGATCGTTCGTCATTCCATCCGGTCGTTCCTTCGACCAACGGAACCGACGCAAGGACGCATGCCTCGACGTTTCGTCGGACAGCCGTCGCAACGGTGAAGTCGATGGCGACGTCTGCGCCGCGCAAACGGTCGGCAAGGTCCGACGCCGCAAACGCCGACTGCGCATCGTCGACGACGACCGCGATCTCATGTCCCTTTTCGACGGCAAGCCGCTCGATGAGTCTTCCCATCGCGCCGTGTCCGATCAAGGCGATTTTCATGTCGAGTATTTTTGCACATGCGCCCACGGCTTGGGAATTGCGCAAAATGATCGCTCTCGACCGCATAGGCACAAAAGGGCACGAAGACCTTATGTTCCCTCTGTGCCTTTGTGGTTTGATCCAAATCCTAAACCACATAGACACATCAGGGCACGAAGGTAACTATGTTCCCTCCGTGCCTTTGTGGTTCGATTCACACCTCCGATCACATCGTCCGGTCAATCACTCATCGGGAAGAGATCGGAACGATTCGTTAACAAGCGTCTTTTGACCTTCGCTGTAGATGTTCGTGCAGTTAAAGTTGACGATGATCCCCTTGGGCGCGCCGAGGAGTTTCATATATGCCAGCATTTGCGCCGAGTGGATCGGAGCGAGCGCCGCCATCGAGTGGACCGAAACAGTGAGGCACGACTCGACAAAGAAGTCGCACCAGAGCTCTGTCGAGATTTGAGCTCCCTTGAATTCGACCCGAACCGAAATCCTTGATCGGTACCGGATCTGTCTGAGGTTGAATTCCCGTTTCAAACACTCCAGATAAACATCGGCCAGCAATCCCGGTCCAATTGCTTTAGGGGGCCTCGATCGCCGCACCGACAACGTCGTACGTGAGTGAGTTGAGTAATTTTTTGTTCATTGAGGTTCATTCCTTTTGGTGAGTAAATTCATCGCGAGAGATCGGTAGAGTTCGACCGCTTCGTCGAGGTCTTTCTTCAACACAAATTCGTGTTTCGTGTGCGCGTCGAGGATCGAGCCCGGCCCGAGCAGCAGCGGCTTTCCCCAATTCGTGAGATACGGAATATCGGTCGTGAACCGGACGACCTTCTGCCGGAAACCTTCGACCTCGACCATCCGGACCGGCAGACTGCACGACTGTACATCGATCTCGCCGCGTCCGTCGACAGCCGCTTCCAGCAATTCCATGATCGGCTCGAGCGGCGTCACCATGCGAATATGGAGCGCCGCTTCGGCTGACGGCGCGATCACGTTCGACCCGACGCCACCCGAAAGAACTCCGATGTTCAGCGTCGAATCACCGAAGAACTCATCTTTCGGCAGGACGAGGCGCCTGATGTCTTCGAGAATGTCCAGTAACTTGTCGATCGCCGATTCACCCGTTTCAGGATATGCCGAGTGCCCTGCTTTTCCGGTCGTTCGGATAACGACGCGCATGCTTCCCTTCGAACCGATAGCGAGATCGTTGTCGGTCGGTTCGCCGTTGATCAGATATTCGCATTTTGCCGCGAGCGGATGTTCGTTCGCCGCCTTCGCCCCGATCGATGCGCGTTCTTCCTCAACGGTGTAGAGCAATCCGAGGTCTTCGATCCCGTCTGAACGAAGCCGCTCGGCAGCGGTGATCTGCGCGGCGATGATGCCTTTCGCGTCGCACGAACCGCGGCCGTAGATCTTCGCATCGTCTTCGGTCGGCGGAATATGCGGCGGGACCGTGTCGATGTGGGTCGAGAACACAACGCGCGGATTCCCGTTAAGATGCGCGATGACGTTGCTCTGGGTATCCGAAACGGACTGCAGTTCGACGGTCCAGCCAAGCGCGGTCAAGTATCCGCCGAGATAATCCGCGACCGCCTTTTCGTCGCCCGAAACCGACGGGATATTCATCAATGCGAGTGTAAGTTCCGAGACATTCATGGATTCGAGAGTAGCATTTTTCAGGAAAAGTCAGGATGAACCCGAATCACGCGCTAGAGAGTTTGCCCACGAATTCTCGCGAATCAACCCGAATTTCCGTGGATTCACCGGAAGATCGCTGGTCGGAAAGACTCTAATAGGTTGAATTTTACCAGCATTTACCGAATGGCGACGGTCACGGTCTGCTTGATCGCGTTGATTGGCGAAGATTCGCGGGCAAAGTCTCTCCTTAAGTGCGTAATTTGGGATAAATATGACCGCAATCATAAGTTGAATGCGTTCAATGAACTATTGTGATCGCATGAAACTAAAGATCGAACACAATTCGGTTAGACTGCGCTTGAGCGAGGAAGACATCGAGCGTTTCGTCTCTGAAGGCGCGCTTAGTGAAAGCTGCTCGTTCGGTTCGGGCATGGATCTGATCTTTCTGCTCGAGGTCGGCGGTTCATCGCTGGCGGCAAGCTTTGACGACCGGACACTTGCCATATCGATCCCGCGGGAAATGTCGGATTCGATGACGCTTGGCGGCGGGATCGGTTTCACGAGGATTCACGAGAATGACGACGGTTCAATGCTCGAGATCATCGTCGAACGGGATCTTGGACGGCGGCGGAAGTGAACGGATCAGACGATCCGGGAATCCGGTTCGTTTTTTCTTACATCGAGCATTCGACTTCTTCGTCAGGGTTCGATAGGACCGGAAGGATCTTTTTCACCCGGGCGTCCCTGTCCGGGCCGACGCGACGGAACAGCGCGTCCGAGGCAAGCACCAAATAATCGATCTCAGATTCGGCGAGCGATTTCGCCATCCGCTCGGATATCTTCGATAGGTGTTCGTCAATGAACTTGCGCGACGCACTCGCCGTCACTTCGGCGCCTTCCTCGTCGCCGCGCATCAGTGCAAAGGCTTCTTTCATCCGCAGATACGAAATAAAGCCGGCCTCGACCGCAATATGATCGGGGATTTCGATGGTTGCGGGAGAATAGGAAAACGCGTCGTAATACGCCGACAATTCAGACAGCAAATAGCCGGGCTGAACCCAGTCGCGATAGCTGATCTCGCGCGCCGGGGCCGGGCCGCCCGGACCGAAGATGGCATGGTAGAGTCCCTCGCCCGCCTGCGCCTTGGAGAATTCCGCGGCCTTCCTGAGGTTGTCATCGGCGACCTCGCCAGCGAGACCTTCGACGTTCTTTTTCCACTCACCCTCGGGGCATTCGAAGAACAATCCGATCAGCCGCCATTCGGTAGCTTCCCGCAGAAGTTCGTTTACTTTACTTTCGTTTCGCATTTTGTTTTCAGTCAGCGAAGCTCTCAGTCACCCGCCCGAGAAGTTCCGCCTTTTCGGCGTCGCTCGTGATCCGATCGAGCTCGGGGTAAAGGAACCGGGTTTCGCGGATGTCATGATGATCACAAAGTTTCTTGAAGAACGCTTCGCGCTCGAGCAGCCAGATCAGTTTCTTGTCGGGAGCGGGATCGGTTATCAGACTTTCGATCTCCTCGCGAAACTGGACAAGGTGCGCCTTGAGACGCTCGTGATCATCGTAAAAAAGTTGAACGGCCGCACCCGTCTGCTGTTCGCCGCGTTCTTCGTAGATCGGCAGGAGATGGGTGTTCTCGTCCTCGATATGCTTCAGGATCGACGCTTCATACTGTTCGAGCAACCGGAGCGCTTCGACAAAATCGAATCTGATCAGCCGTTTCTGATGTTCAAAGAACAGTTCCTCAAGCTCGGTGTGGACATCCAGCAGGATGCTCAGATTCTTGGCAGGTAAAGTCATTTCATCAACAAATTTACCCAACCGCTCCTCATTTTCCTAGCACCGGTCTCGTCGTGCGAACCCTGCCAGACGGCAAAAGCGATCTGCGAGGGCGATTCTTTCGAAAATCCCGCCGGAAGCGGACGCGTGATCACGACCGCCCAGCCTGTCCGCGTCCTCACGCCCTTCCCTTTTGAGAACGCATTCGGGCCCGGAGCGAGCGTGCCCGGCCCTTCGGCGATCAGATCCTCGACGGGTTCCGTGCGCGGACCTTCGCGTCCGTTCCCAAGCGCCCGCGCCGGCGAGTATCGCTGAGCCGCCTGCGCCTGTGCGTCGGGATTGTTCTCCAACGGTTTCGCGTTGAACGGATAATGGTCCGGCTTGGCGTTCGGATAAATGCTCGTAATGTCATCGGCGCGACCATCGACGACCGCCTGCCAGTCGGCCCGCCAGTACGAGATCTCGACCGATTTGCCGGTTTCGCCCATCTGCGGCGCCGGCACGTTTGGATCGATCTTAGCCGGAAGTTGAACGGCGACACCGTCCATGAACCTCGCGGGACCCGGCAGATCGTCCTGCGTATCGTCGAGCCATTCGATCCTGAAAGCGATCAAATTTCCGTCGGATATCGCCTGGATCTGGACTTCCTGCGTCGAGGCCTCCATTAGCCGCGGTTCGACCAGATCTTGTTGGATCTGCTTCGACAGATGGACCGGCACCGGGTTCCAAACCGAAGCGTTCGCATCGAGCGTGATCGTCTGGCCGGACACGACCTGAACGTCGGGCGTCGAGACGATCGCCCGCCGGCAAGCCGGGCCGGCTCCGATCATAACAGCGATTAGTGCGATCAATAGCGTTGATTTCATGTCTACACCAATTCCCAAATCCGAATTCCCAAATGATCTTACGGGCAATTCGTTCGCGTGATCTGATAGAGCTTGTCGAAAGCCGGGCGCTCGACAACGGGCTCCTTGAGCGGAACGTCGACGATCTGTTTTCCGGCCGCATCGAGCCCGATGATCTTGTCGCCGACACGTTTCCAGCGCTCCATTAACATTTCGCTCGAACCGAAAAGCCCGAGCAGCCCGGTCAGATCGTCATCCTTGTTCGCCGCCGCCTCGCGATAGGTTTTGACGGCAGCGTCGACGCCCGGTCCGAACATCTGTTTCGTGAACGACGTCGGAACATGGATCGGCGGAATGTAATAGACGTTCGGTTCCAGACCGAACTGCGGGAACAACGGCAGCGCGACCTTTTTGACGTGGACGAGATAATCGATCGGGTTTTCGGGATTTGCCTTGTCGGGCGGGTTGATGAATCCCGCCATCCTGATCTTCCCGATACAATTGACGAAACACTGCGGCTGGATCCCCTGCTCCATTTTCGGGTAGCAAGCGATGCACTTTTCGGAAGTCCCCGTCATCATGTTGAAAAAGACCTTTTTGTACGGACATCCGCGGACGCATTCCTGATATCCGCGGCAGCGGCCCTGATCCACCAGCACGATTCCGTCTTCGGGTCGTTTGTAGATCGAGCCGCGCGGGCAAGATGCGAGGCAACCCGGATAAGTGCAGTGATTGCAGATCCTTGCGAGATAGTAGAACCACGCCATGTCGTGCGTTTCGAAGATGTTCGCCCCGCCGTCGACGCCGCCCGCGCAATCGTCTTCTCCGACGTTCGGATACGCGTAATCCTCGTCTTCCGGCCGCCATCCCATGACACGCTCGCCGGCGGGTGCCGACTCGAAGATCGTGCTGCCTTCATAAACCGGCTTTTCGCCGCCTTCGTTCCATTTCTGTCCGTCGAGCATCTCGAGCAGTTTCAGGTCCCAGGCAAGCGGATAGAACCCGTAGGGCTTCGACTCGACATTGTTCCAAAGCATGTATTCCTGGCCTTTCCCGGATGTCCACGTCGTCTTGCACGCCAGCGTGCACGTCTGACACGCGATGCATTTGTTGATGTCGAAAACGGCGGCGAACTGTTTGCTCGCTCTGCTTTCGGGATACCAGTAGGACATTTCACGTCCGAGTTGCCAATTGTATACGCGGGCCATATTTTTCTCCTTTTTAACTGTTCAAGAAACCGCCGGAAAGATATTTCTTCATCGCGTCGCTTTCGGTCTTCGGACGGATCCCGATCTGTGCGGGACGCCACAAGCCCTCACCGTTGATGCCGCCGGGCTCGGCTTTAGTTATCTTGACGAATGACTCGCGAGGGGCTCCCGTCGGACAATGGATATCAGGCGCGAAGCCCTTCCCGATCGCCTGTCCGAAAAGTCCTTTGCGGACCAGCGAATCGGTCATCCAGGTCGGCTTGAGCCAGCCACGCGTCGCCGATTGATGCGATCCGGAACGGAACATCGCCTGATAATTGGTCGTTTCGTTCTTCGCCAATCCATCGGCCCGTTGCTTTTGGCCTTTCACGGATCCGGGCGTCGCCGCGTACATGTTGAACCACATGCGTGTCACGCCGCGCGGCGTTCCGGGATAATACCTGGCACGGCAGATAAGTCGGGCGACCTCATAATCCGCCTTGCGTTCTTTCCAGCCGCGGAACGGCCGGTCCTCCGGATCGGGATCGATCCAGACATAGTCGCCGTCGGCAACGCCGAGCTCCTGCGCGTCGAGAGGGTTGATATCGACATAACCCTCGGTCACGAACGGAGCGCGTTTGTCGCGGCGATAAATGTCGCCGAAGGGTCCGAACAGAACCGCAACCATATCGGTGTCAATCGGTGTCGTGTGCGATCCGTGGCGGTATTTGGGCGTGTGAAAGACAAACTTGAAGCCGTCTTTCATCAGCGGGTGCGCGGTCTTCTTCGCCTCTTCCCAACTGTAGACAACATTGCGGCCGCAACGCGTCTCGCAGGACAGGTCATCGCGTTTCGCCCCGTAAGCTTCGGGTCCCGAGGGCCGCAGCGCCTCGTGCTGAGGAGCAACGATGATGTTCGGTTCGTAGAAGGTCGAATCGACCGGTTCACGGTGGACGGGCAGGTTCTCGCCCGCCTCGATGAACTCGTCCTCTTCGCGATAGAACTCGAGCCGGCCGCTCTTCGTGTACCACGGTGTCGTATCCGTAAGCTGATCGTAGCCAACGCTTTTTGGCGTCGTCCGGCTGTTCATAAGCATCGGTACGCCCTCGAGCGCCTTGGCGTGAAGATCCTCGAACCTGTAGCCTTTGGTGTTCGTCGAGTGGTCGAGGATGCGTTGCAGATGAATATCGGTGCGGCCCTCGCGCACGAACTTCCAGTAATCATTAAAGCGCTGGTCCCCGGTCAGTTCCGCGAGTTTCGACGAGACGAGCGCACAGACCTCGATATCTCCCAAGGTGTTGAAAATGCGTTCGATAGGCGTCTTCGGGAAGACAAGCAGGAACGGATTGGTAACCGATGCGGTCATGTCCGGATGTTTGAGTTCGGCCCACGAATCGACGCCGAAAACGACGTCCGCCCACTCACACGAAGTCGACCACCACCATTCGTTGACGGCGATCATCTCGATCCGGGGCAGTGCGTTGAACACCTGGTTGTAATGCCATTTCACGTTCCCGAGGATCGAGTTCGCGTTCGCGAACCACAGCGACTTCGTCGGACACGGCATATGGGTCTTGCCGGTCAGCAGTTTGTTGCCGACGCGGAGCGGGTGGTCCTCATGGTTGTAGTAATGTGCCGACTCGGCCTTCCAGTATTGCTTCGGTCTTGCCGGTTTCGCCGGGTCGAGTTCGATGTCGAACGGATTCTCGTTGATCCATTGCGGAGCGCCGTTGAAAAGCGCGACGCGGTAGTTGCCGGCGTACGATCCGATGTTCCCGCCGATCTTGCCGACGTTTCCGGTCAGCGCCGCGAGCAGGATCGTATCGCGGTCTTTATTGTCGCTGTTGAAGAACTGATTCGGGCCCATGCCGACCGCAAAAAGGGTCGTGCCGGGTTCGGCCGCGAAGTGCTTCGCCAGTCGTTCGACCGCCGCGGCCGGCGCCCAGGTGATCTCTTCGACGGTTTTCGGATCGAAGTGCGCCGCGTATTCCTTGATCAGATCAAAGACCGGACGGCATTTGACCCTGGTACCGTCGGCGAGCGTGACCTCGACCGCGCCTTCGAGTTGGGCGTCGGCGGTTTTCGAGTTCTTTCCTATCTGATCGCGGTTGAGGGCTTCGGGCGTCCCCGTTTTCGCATTCCAAACAACGTAATCACCCCATTCGTTGCGGAGCTTTTCGGAGACGACGTTTTGGGTCGTTTGCTTCGCGGGCGGCGGTTCCTTCTCGCCTTCGCGCACGAGAAACGTTGACTTCAGTTCGGCAGGGACGGATCCGAATACGTCCGACGCCTTGAGATATTTGAGACTGTCCATCCGCACGAGGATCGGAAAATCGGTCCATTCGCGGATGTATTTGTCGTCGTAGAGCTTGTCGCGCATGATGACGTTCGCAAATCCCAGGGCGAGCGCGGGGGTCGTTCCCGGCCGGACGACAACGACATCGTCGCCCTTCGTCGCCGTCGCCGAGTACTCGCAGGCGATGACAACGATCTTCGTTCCCTTGACGCGGGCTTCGGTCAGCCAGTGCGCGTCTGGCATCTTCGTCGTAATCCAGTTCATGCCCCAGACAACAAGCGTTTTCGCATGTTCGACCGAGCTCAGGTCGAACTCGACGGTCTGTTGTCCCGTCACCATCGGATGGCCCGGCGGGAGGTCCGTATGCCACGAGTAATTGTCGAATCCCTTGCCGCCAATGGCCTGATCGGGACCGACACCGCGGATCTTGGCGTCGAGCAGCGCCATCGAATTGGCGAATCGGTACATTCCGAAAACCCGCGTAATACCGAGCAGTGGCATGCCGCCGCGGAACTTCAAGACCTGCGTTCCGACGCCTCCGGTCGCCTCGATCGTCGCCTCGTCGTAATGTTGTTCCTTCAAACGGCGCTTCCCCTCGTCGCCCGTGTAGGTCTCGGCGATGTTCTTGAGCGCGGCGGCGACGATCATGGCGGCCTCGTCATGCGACATTCGGACCCATTCGTCGCGGGCCCGCTGAAAGTAGCTTTCGTCGGGACGACCGTCGCTCCCGCGCGGGAAGCCTTCGTCATACCAACGTTTGAACCCGGCGCGGACCATCGTCTGATTGACGCGGCGGTCACCATAAAAGCGACGCGTCAACGCCAGCCCTTTCTGGCAAACGCGCGGATCCCAGCGGTGCGTGACCTTGTTGCCGGCAAGATCGGTCGCCTCGCCGTAACGCATCGACGGCCCGATGCGCGTGATCACGCCCTGGCGGACGTACGCGTTGAGCAGACAATTATGCGTATCGTTCGGAGCGCACGTGAACGTGAATTTCGAGTCGTAGGCCCAAAGATCGCGATAGACCTTTTCCCAGTCGCGGTTCGGATAAACCCCAAGCGGGTTCGTGATCGCCTCAAGCCCCCAGGCCTTCGTCGATGCGACGAGTGCGCCGAAACCTGCCGCCGAAATCGTTGCCAAAAACTCGCGTCTGTTGATTTGTTTGCTCATAAGTCCTCGATGGCCGCGAAGATCGCGTTTAAATCCAAACTATTTCGTACCGATGCTGCGGAGGTACACGACTATCGCCTCGATCTCTGATGGTGTCAGTGATCGTCGGATCACCGATCCTGTGGCAAATCCCTGCATCGTCGTTCCGCGCCGTCCTCGCGATATGGTTTCCGTGAGATACGTGTCGGAAACGATGTCGAGAAATGGCTTGTTTCCGATCGCCGGCCCGTCACGCCCCTCACCGAGAGCTCCGTGACAACCGGCGCAGTTTGCCGTATAGAGCCGCCCGCCGCTGGTCGTATCGCCTTTTGCCCAGATCCTCGGAAGCGGGTCGGGCTTTGCCTGAACGCCGCCGCCAAGCTTGCGGATGTAGGCGACGAGCGCCGCCACTTCGTCGGCCGAAAGTCCGTTCTCGCGCTCGCCCCAGGCGAGCATCGGACGGCCCGAACGGCCCTTGATGATGGTTTGCGCGATGAATTCGTCGGACGCGAGTTCGAGGAAGTCAGGATTTGTGATCGATGGGTTCGGAACGAGTCCCGGAAACCGAGTTCCGCCCCCCGACGCCCCGTGACACGCGGTGCAAACCGCGGCGTAGATTCCTTCGCCATCGGCAACGAATTCGCGTGCCCCGAACCGCATCGCGCGCACGCGGTCCTTCGGCAGGTAAACGTCCGGGAGCGTTCGTCGGCGAAGCGATAGGACGTACATCGTCAGCAGATCGATCTGATCTTCCTTCAAGCCAAGGGCGGGCATTTGCGAGCCGGAAACGGTCGAAACGGGCGACCTGAAATGCTGCTTGATCCAGTTCTCGAGTTTGTGTTCGCCCGGAACGTTCGCGAAACTGACCTGATTCGGGTCCTTGAATCCCGAAAGCGAAAGATCGACGCCGGCATCCCCGCCGAAATTACCGACCTTGTGACAACCGGCGCAACCGAGCGTATTGAATTCGGCCTTTGCCTCGACCAGTCGCGAGGCACCCATGCGGGTGTCGAGAAAGACCTTGAGCGCCGCACGCTCATGGTCGGGGATCTCACGAAAGGCGTTCTTCCAGGCCTCGTTGCTTGCTATTTTCGCGACGTGGCCCACGTACCACTCGGCGTTGTAGCCCTTGATCCCGGTCGCCGACAGGTCGGGGCCTTCCATTCCGGTGACGTCGCCGCCGACCCGAATAGTTCCGCCCCGTCCATCGACGCGATGGCACGCGTAGCAATCGAGGCGCTCAAACGATTTGCGGGCGTTCGCCAGCACGCCTGACGTCGGGACGCCGAGCGGCGTGTGGCAGGTGCCGCAACCGGCGTATGCGTATTTCGCCGGCAACATCGGTTCGGTCCAGAATGCAACCGTGCCGTGTGCGTCATCACGCGTCGTGGCGAGGCCTTGTCCGCCGTGGCAGACGGTACAGCCCATCTCGGACGGCGAGTGAAAGACCGGTTTGTGAGCCGCGGCGACCTTAAGCGACGACGCGATCTGTTCGCCGGGAGCCATCCCGACATGACATGTTACACACCGGTCGGCCGTCCTCAGATTCGGATTGACGACCTGCCGGAGCCTGGATTCGATCGCCCCCTCCGGATTCTTCGCCGAGGCCTGAATGCCGTGCCATTCCTTGAAGAAGTTCTCAGAGACGGCGGCGATCACGAGCAGCAGCAGGACGCCCGCGCTAGATATCAACAGAAGGTATTTATTCTTGTTCATTTAGGACCTCCGTCAATGTGCCTGCCACTGCGATGGCGACCAGTAGAAATCCCAGTTCGGGCCGCGGAAATAGGTTCCTATGACCGTCAGGACGATGAACCCGCAGAGAAAGCAGGTGAACAGGCCAAGCGCGCCGGCCCGCGTCGAGTTGTAGCGCCTGACGAGCCAGATCGAATACACCGCGAAGATGCCGGTCAATACGGTTCCCGGATTTATCAGCGTGATGACGAGCTGCGGCACCGAAGGAAACCACTCCCGCAGCCAGCCGAACCGGATGGCAAAGGCTTCAACGAGGATCGACGACGAGAATCCGAACAAGATCGACCACCGGACGAGTTTCCAGCCGCCCGGACCTCCGAACCATTCGCCGGTTCCCGCCGTTTCACGGTCGAGAAACGGGATCAGGCCAAGCCCGATGATGCAGAGCATCGGGATTCCGATCCCGCCGGTGAACGCCGAGAACGAGACGATCTCCTGCAACCCGAGGAAATACCACGGCGCCTTCGCCGGGTTCTCGGGCACCAACGGATTGGCGAGTTCCTTGAGCGGCGCGTCTGAAACGAAGGCGAGCGCGAGGCAGATCAGGACCGTCAACATCAACACCGCAAGCTCGGCGTAGAAAAGATGCGGCATCGACGGCAGCGTATTCTCCGGGCCCTTGCCGACGGCCGAGGTCTTGCCCTTCACGAGCGCAGCAAGCTGATAGGTCTTCTCTGGCTGTTCGGTGAAGACCGGATAGCTTTGGGCCCTCTCCGACGCGACCCGCTCGTCGGCGTCCGCCGGCCGTGCCAATCCGCCATCCTTGCGGATCCGCCAGAAATGGACCGCCATCAACATGCAGATCGCGATCGGAAGGATCATCACGTGAAGCAGATAGAAGCGGATCAGCGCCTCTTCGCCAACCTTGTCGGAGCCAAGCAACAGCTCGCGTTGGAGACCTCCGATATCGAACCAAGCGGTGATCCCGATCGCGTCGGTGATCTCGCGCGGCGACTGCGCGATGTTCGCCCCGATCGTGATCGCCCAGTATGCGAGCTGATCCCACGGCAGAAGATATCCGGTGAACGACAGGGCGAGCGTCACGACCAGAAGCCCCCAACCGATCAGCCAGTTGAACTCGCGCGGTTTCCGGTAGGCCGCGGTGTAGAACGCCCGCGCCATGTGCAGGATAACGGCGACGACCATTACGTTCGCCGCCCACCGATGGATGTTGCGGATGAATCTTCCGGTCGGGACGACGAAGTGTATGTCCTTGATCGATTGGTAGGCAACGTCGGTGTATGGCTTGTAATAGAACATCAGCAGGACGCCGGTAATGACCGTGATCAGAAAGGCCGCGGTCGTGATGATCCCGAGGCCGGCGGTCGTCGACCAACGCAGGCTCCAAAGGTGCGTCCGCACCGAATGCAGATGCAGAAAAACGTTGCCGAAGATAAATGTCGATCGCGTCCGGTCCGTCTTGGGAACGCCGTTCCGGAACGTGACTTCGTATAGCCGCCGCGGAACGCCCCGAAGATTGTCCCAAAACTCCGACAGAGCTGATTGCTGAACGCTTGCCATATTCACACCTTCGTTCCGGCGGGAACGGTATTCTCCTCGTCGACCACATAAGCCGATCCGCTTTTCGTGACCTTTATCCACGGCAGAGGCTTCGGCGCGGGTCCCTTCCGAACCGTTCCGTCGGCCGCGAATCCGGAACCGTGGCACGGGCAGTCGAAGCCCTCCTTGCTTGTTTTGACGATGCAGCCAAGATGCGTGCAGACGGTCGAGATCGCGAACACGCCGTCCGCGTCGCGAAAGACCGCGACATTCCGGCCCGGCGGCACGTACGCTTCGCCGGCCGCAAGCGCGTCGGGCAGCGTGACGTTGAACTTTTTCGCCGGTGATGCCGAAACGGCCGCTTTCGGAAGTTTGAGCATCCCGAAAAGCGAGAAAAGAAACGTCACGGCGGTCGTCGCGATCGCAGCGAGTCCCAAGAAATCCCGCCGCGGGATCGGCTCGGGATCGAATCTCGATACTTCATTTCCAGGTTTCGTGGTCATAGTGCTCTGGGGTTGCGCCACACGGTCGAGAATGTGACGCGCTCCATGGTGATCGCATCCGTCGGGCAACGGTTCTCGCACAGTGCGCAGCGGATACAGCGGTCCTCGTCCTTGAGGATCGCCGAGTTTTCACCAAGGTCCGGTCGATCGCCGAACGTCCGTTCGAAGAGCTGCGACACATCGCTCTCGAATTCGATGGCGTCGAGCGACACGATCTTGAGACAGCTTGTCGGACAAACGTCGACGCACCCGCCGCAAAGGACGCAGCGCGAACCGTCGAAGACCGGCGTCACGCCGCAGTCGAGACATCGCGACGCTTCGCAGCGCGCCTGCGCCTCGGTGTAACCCGATTCGACGACATTTTCGGGGTGTTCGAGTCGTTCCTCGGGATGTATTACGGGAACCGGAACGCGGCGCACCGATTCGTACCCGCGCTCGCGAGCGTAACGTTCGAGAACGATATGCTTGGTCAGCGCATACGGCTCAAGGCGTTCGCCCGTCAGCGTTTCATATATCCGGCGGGCAGCGGATTTTCCGGACGCAACCGCGTCGATCAGCAGCCGCGTCCCGTGCGCGAGGTCGCCGGCGACAAACACGTTCCGACCGGTCGTTTCCTGGGTCTCGCCGTCGATCTTGAGCCAGCCGTTCGGCAAGCGCTCGACGTCGGAGCCGTCGAGGAACGAAAGCACCGGTGTTTGTCCGACCGCCAGAAGGACCGTATCGCAGGCGACCGTGATCGTCTGCCGGTCGTCATACACCGGAGCAAACCGACGCTGATCGTCAAAGACCCGGAGACAACGGCGGAACTCGACGCCCGTCACCCTGCCCGAGGAATCGCGAACGATACGCTGCGGGCCCCATCCGTTCCGGCGTTCGATGCCTTCTTCGTCGCCTTCGACGATCTCGATCGTGTCGGCCGGCATTTCTTCGGTGCTCTCGAGCGAAACGAGAGTGACGTGGGAGGTTCCGGCAAGCCGGGCCGCGGTACGCGCGGTGTCGAGCGCAATCTGGCGGACGACGGTTCGTGCGACGTCGTAGGCGACGTTGCCCCCGCCAATCACGACAACTCCGTCCCCGACCTCGATCGGTTCGCCCAACGAGACGGCCCGGAGCAGGTCGACCCCGCCAAGAACGCCGGGCCCGTTCTCGCCTTCAAGGCCGAGGCCGCGCGACGATTTGGCGCCGACGGCGATCAGCACCGCATCGAAATCTGTTCTGAGCTTCTTGAAACTGATATCGCCGCCGACGGTGACGCCGCATTTGATCTCCACACCAAGGGCCTCGATGACGGCGACCTCTTGCCTGATCAGCCCGCGGGGAAGCCGGTAGGCGGGAACGCCGACTGCCAGCATACCGGCGGCAACGGGCTCGGTCTCGAAGACCGTCGGCCGAAATCCAAGGAGCGCCAGATCGTGCGCGGCCGAAAGTCCGGCCGGCCCGGCGCCGATAACGGCAACCTTTTGGCCGTCGGCCAGTTTGAGTCGACCGTCGACGGCAGAACGCAAAATCGCCGCCATCTCATCAGCATCGGCTGCGATCGGCGGCACAAAATTCTTGACTTTTTCCAAAACTTCATCCGGCGGATCGGAATCCGGTCCGAATCGGTCGCAGACAAAGCGCTTCAGCGCTCGGATGGAAACCGGGCGGTCCTGCCCGACAAAGAAACCGTCGTCATCGACCTTCGGCACTTTGCCGCGGCGGCATGCGATCTCACACGGCGCGCCGCAGATGCGTCCGCAGATCGACGCGAACGGATTCGGCCCGCGGGCGATCAGATAAGCTTCTTCAAAACGCCCTTCGGCGATCGCGCGGATGTACCCGCGCGCGTCCGTATGGACTGGACATGCGACCTGGCACGAGATGAGATCCCCGTGGTAGCCCTCGTCCGGAATTTTAACCTTGAGCGGCAGCATGACGTTTTGTTGTCTGCAATGGTCGGAAAACTGCTAAGCATTTTATTAGGCTGCGCGGGCGACAAATATGATTTGAATCACCTTTCAAAAAAAAACCGCCTGATGCAACTCAGGCGGATAATGACAATGACGTTGTGACCGGACAACTTACAAATTGAAATTGAAACTCAGATAGCCGGTCGCCTTTACCGGCTGGCCGTCGCGCACGAAAGGCTTGAATTTCCATTTGCGGACGGCGTCTCGGGCCGCGTTCTGAAGAAGGACCGGACCGGATGTGTTCTGTACGGACGCAACCTGGCCGTTCTCGTCGATCAAAACCTCGACCCTGACAACGCCGGTCTGGCGCATCGAGCGTGCATTCGCGGGATAAACCGGCGTGCTTCGTTGAACAGCATATTCGAGCAACGATCCGACGACGATCGATCCGTCCGAATTCGTCGAAACCGCCGGCGCATCCGTTTTTTCCTCGACGCGGCGCTCTCGCTTCGGTGTCACCGGCACGTCGTTGGCGGGCTGAGGTTCGGGGTCTTTCTTCGCCAACGCCTCTTTTTGCGGCTGAGGGTCAGATTTTGCCGCTGTATTTCCGGCACGCGTCGGGACCGGTTTCATCTCGACCTTTTGCTCTGACTTTTCTTCATTGGCCGGAACCGGGAGAGTTTTGACCGACCTGTTCTCCTCCGACTTAACCGGCTCGCTGATCGGCGTCGGCGTCGGAACTACGGGATTGTTCGAAGCGACCGTATTCGGGGATACGGTCGTCGGTTGCGTATCGCCCATCGCATTGAAGACCGTACTCGACGAATTCGCCAGCATCTCACGCGAATCGGCAACTTCGTCCTTCCAGCGCTTCGAATCGAAATCGTCCCGGGCAAGCAAACCGCGGGCGTTCCCCGCTTCTTCAAGCAATGCAAACGCGTTGGCGGTCTGCTTCGGATCCTTGGCAACGACCTTCGAATTTTCGATCACCTTTTCAAGCGTTTGCCGCATGCTCTCGAGATCGGTGACCGCCAACGGTTCCAGATTCCGGTCAGACACCGACAAACCTAGCGACTTGAATCGTTCCGATTGGTTTTTCGCCCCTTTGATAACCTGTCCGGCAGCCGCGTAATAGTTGGCCGCGGCGTTCGGTTTGCCGGATTTGATGGCGTTGAAAAGATCCGACAGAAATGTCTGAGCGCGCTTGTAGTCTCCCTGCTCGAGGAAGCAGTTCATGAGCAAAACGTTAACGACGCCGTGGACGGTTTGATCTCCCGTCTCGCGCCGGATGTTCTCTAGTTCATAAATCGCCCCATTGTAATTTCTGACGGCGATCAAGGCTTTTGCCTTCGATATCCTGCCGCGCATGACATCACCGGAAGTCGGAGTTTGCGCGTAAATTGTAAAAAACCCAAATACTACTAAAAATAACGAAGTGCAAAACCTTCTGACATTTAGCGGCATTTTCAGTCCTCCTGTCGACTAAATTTCCGTAAAGGTCAAGCGAACAACAAGAAGGCTCACTTTAGATGACCCGCGATTAACCTTTCAATTATGCGGTTTCGACAGCTGCGATGGCAAATGGCGCGAACTACGTTCCGAAACCTACTTCTTCAAACTGTCGATGATTCTTTGGTGGATCAAGTTTGCGTCCTTTTTTATAACACCTTCATTTAGGGTAAGCAAACGACGTCCTTTCATGACAATTTTTCCGTCGATGATCACCGTTTCGACATCTTCGGCCTTCGTCGCATAAACGAGGTGGGAATAGACGTTGTACATCGGCGTCTGGTTCACGCTCGCGAATTCGACGACCGCGATGTCGGCCCGCTTTCCGACCTCGATCGAGCCGATCTGTTTTTCCATGTGGAGCGCCCGCGCGCCGCCGATCGTCGCCATTTCGAACGCTTCGACGGCGGAAACGACCTTCGGATCGCCGCTGAAAACCTTATGCAGTTTGGCCGCCGTATCCATCTCCTCCCATAGGCTGAGATCGTTGTTCGATGCCGCCCCGTCGGTTCCGAGCCCAAGCCGCAACCCCAGTTTGAGCATCGCCGGCACAGGGGCGACGCCGGCCGCGAGTTTCATGTTCGACTGTGGATTGTGCGCGATCCCGACATCGCGTCGTTTCAGGATCTCGAGTTCCGATTCATTTGCCTGGATGACATGGGCGGCAACCGTCTTGTCGCTCAGAAATCCGATCTTTTCAACGTACTCGATCGGACGCAGCCCCTTGTGATTGCGTTGGATGAACTCGGTTTCAGAGTTCGCTTCGGCGAGATGGATCACGAGCGGGACATCCAACCGATCGCTGAGTTCCCGTGCAGCGATCAGATGATCCTGACTGACCGTGTACGGCGCGTGCGGCGCGACGGCCGGAGTGATCAGCCGATGTCCCTTCCATTTTTTGACGAATCCTTCGGTGTATTTCAGCGCGTCGTCGAACGTCTTGTTGTCGGGCGCCGGAAAATCGATCAGCGTTTCGCCGAGGATCCCGCGGACGCCGGCCTTGGCGGTTTCGTCCGCGATCGCATCCTCGAAGTAATACATGTCGCAGTACGTCGTCGTGCCGCCCTTGATGAATTCGGCGAGTCCGAGCCGCGTTCCGCTCCTGACGAACGATTCCGTCACGTTCCTGGCCTCGGCCGGGAAGATGTATTGCGTCAGCCATTGCTGAAGATCAAGATCGTCCGCGATGCCGCGGAAAAGGCCCATCGGAACGTGCGTGTGGGTATTTATCAAGCCCGGGATGACGACCTTGCCGGCGGCGTTCTCGACGTGTTTTGCCGAGCCCTTAACCTCGGATCGCTTGCCGACGAAAACGATCTCGCCGTTCCTGATCCCGATCGCGCCGTCGTCAATGACACGGCGTTCTGAATCCATCGTCACCACGGTACCGCCGACGATCAATAGGTCGTACATGGACTGCTTTCTCTGGTTGAAGACTAATTGCGGAAGAATTACGAGAACGGTTAGCAAACCAACTGCTATGAATTTCAACTTTTCCATGTCTGAATTTACTTCATAAGATACGGAAAACGCAATTCACGCGGATTTTCCAACCTCCTCCGTCGTTTGGATCGGCCGATGCTTGCCAATGCACGGAAAAGACCCGAAGATATTTGTTCCCGCGATTGGGACAGCAAATGCATACCGAACTTAAGCCAAAGCTTTTCACCCTGCTCGGCGCCGGTTACACCCGGCAACAATTCGCGAAGGACCTGATCGCCGGCACCACCGTCGGGATCGTGGCGCTCCCGCTGTCGATCGCGCTGGCGATCGCGTCCGGGGCGAAACCCGAGCAAGGACTCTACACGGCGATCATCGCCGGATTCGTGATCGCCGTCCTCGGCGGCAGCCGCGCTCAGATCAGCGGACCGACCGGCGCTTTTATTGTCATCATTTACGGCATCATCAAGGAATACGGTTACGACGGCCTTGTGACCGCAACGTTCATCGCGGGGCTGATCCTGATCGTCATGGGACTCGCGCGGATGGGTGCGCTTCTCAAGTTCATTCCGTATCCCGTCACCGTCGGATTTACGTCCGCGATCGCCTTGCTGATCTTCTCGTCGCAGGTACGCGATTTTCTCGGGCTCGCGATGGACACGGTTCCGGCGGACTTCGTCGCCAAATGGATCGAGATCGTGAAGCACATCGGATCGGTCAATCCTTACGCGATCGCGATCGGCGGCGCTTCGCTCGCGATCATCGCGCTTTGGCCGAAGGTCACGCACCGTATCCCTGGAATGCTGATCGCGATCGTCGCGACGACGATCGTCGTGAGCGTGTTTCAACTGCCGGTCGAGACTATCCAGTCGCGTTTCGGATCGGTACCAAGCTCGCTTCCCGCGCCGCACTTGCCGCAGATCAGCTGGGAACTGGCGCAAAGGATGTTCTCGCCGGCCGTGACGATCGCGCTGCTCGCAGGACTCGAATCGCTGCTGTCGTCGGTCGTCGCGGACGGGATGCTCGGCACAAGGCATCGATCAAACATGGAACTCATCGCACAGGGTGCGGGAAACATCGCCTCGGTCGCGTTCGGCGGACTTCCCGCGACCGGAGCGATCGCGCGGACCGCGACAAACATCAAGAACGGCGGCCGAACGCCCGTGGCGGCGATCGTGCACAGCATCGTGCTGCTGCTGATCCTCTTGTTCGCCGGGTCGTACGCGTCGATGATCCCGCTCGCGACGCTGGCGGCAGTGCTGATCGTCGTCGCCTACAACATGAGTGAATGGCGCGAGTTTCGGCAGCTTCTGAAAGGTCCGCGGAGCGACGTCGCGGTCCTGCTGATCACCTTCCTGTTGACCGTTTTCGTCGAACTGACGACGGCGATCCAGGTCGGCGTCCTGCTCGCGGCATTTCTGTTCCTGCAACGAATGTCGACGAATACGCAGCTTCGCCAGATCACCGACAATTTCCGCGAGCGCGAAGATGGCGAAGCGCGCGACATGTCCAAAGTCATCATGCCGGACGGTGTCGAGGCGTTCGAGATCTACGGATCGCTCTTTTTCGGCGCGGTTGAGCATTTCAAGGAAGCGATCCGCCGGATCGCGGCGGACCCAAAAGTCCTGATACTGCGGATGCGAGATGTGTCATCGCTCGACGCCACCGGTCTTCACACGCTTTCTGAACTTCGTCGGGATCTTGAAACAAAGGGCTGTACGCTGATCTTTTCAGGCGTTTCGGCGCCTGTCTTCGCGTTAATGAAGAAAAGCGGATTCGTCGCCGAGTGCGGTAAAGAAAGGTTCGCGAAAGACGTCTTCGAGGCGATCGAGATGGCGAAGAAGTTCCTTTGAAAATCCTTTTGCGCAAATCTCTGGCCGGCGGACCCCACCGAAGAGCGCAAAGAGGATATACCCGCGAATCACGGGAAATACGCGAAAGACGGCGCCGTTTCGTGATGCTCTTTAGCGTCCTTGGCGTGTTTCGCGGGCAGCAACTTCCTATCGAAGGTCGAAACGGTCGAGGTCCATCACCTTTGCCCAAGCCGCAACGAAGTCGTCGACGAACTTCCTCCCGGAATCGGAGCATCCGTAGAACTCGGCCAGTGCGCGCAGTTCGGAGTTTGAACCGAAGATCAGATCGACGCGTGTGCCGGTCCATTTAGGAGTTCCGGTGGTCCGGTCACGTCCTTCAAACAGATCCTGATCGGCCGAAATGGCCCGCCAAACCGTTCGCATATCGAGCAGATTCACGAAGAAATCGTTCGTCAGCGCCCCCGGGCGGGCGGTGAATACGCCGTGTCTCGTACCGCCGAAGTTCGCGTCCAGAACACGCATTCCACCGACGAGAACCGTCAGTTCCGGCGGCGTCAGTCTGAGCTGCTGCGCGCGGTCGACGAGAAGCGCTTCGGCTGAGATGCTGTATTTCTGCTTCTGATAATTGCGGAAGCCGTCGGCGACAGGCTCGAGGAATGAGAACGAGCCGACATCGGTCTGGTCCTGACTCGCATCCGTACGGCCCGGACTGAAAGGAACGGTGACGTCAAATCCGGCGTTCATCGCCGCCTTTTCGACGGCCCCGCATCCGCCGAGAACGATCAGGTCCGCGAGCGACACCTTCTTTCCGCCGGATTGCGAATCGTTGAATTCTTTTTGAATTCCACCGAGAACGGACAGGACCTTTGACAACTTCTCCGGTTCGTTCGACTCCCAGTCCTTCTGCGGAGCGAGCCGGATACGGGCGCCGTTCGCGCCGCCGCGCATGTCGGATCCGCGGAACGTCGAAGCCGACTGCCAGGCGGTCGAGACGAGCGTGCCAACCGAAAGTCCCGAATTTAGGATCGCTTCCTTCAGTTTTGCAATGTCCGCCGCGTCGATCGGCTCATGGTCGACCGCCGGAACCGGATCCTGCCAAATGAGTTCCTCGGACGGAACCTCCGGTCCAAGGTATCGCGAAATCGGCCCCATGTCGCGGTGCGTCAGCTTGAACCACGCGCGGGCGAACGCGTCCGCGAACTGATCCGGATTCGCGTGAAAACGCCGCGAGATCTTCTCGTACGCCGGATCGAATCTCAGCGAAAGATCGGTCGTGAGCATCGTCGGCCGATGGCGCTTCGACGGATCGAACGCGTCCGGTACCGTTTCGTCCGCGTCCCTCGCAACCCACTGGTGCGCTCCCGCCGGGCTTTTCGACAATTCCCACTCGTAGCCGAAAAGCTTGTCAAAGAAGTCGTTGCTCCACTTCGTCGGTGTCGATGTCCATGTCACTTCAAGGCCGCTCGTGATCGCGTCGCCGGCCATCCCGGTCCCGAACGAACTCGCCCAACCGAGTCCCTGCGCCTCGATTCCGGCGGCTTCGGGCTCTGCGCCGACGTGGGAAGCGTCGCCCGCGCCATGCGTTTTGCCAAAAGTATGTCCGCCCGCGATCAACGCGACCGTTTCCTCGTCGTCCATCGCCATCCGGGCGAACGTCTCGCGAATATCGACCGCGGCGGCGATCGGATCCGGATTCTGGTTCGGACCTTCGGGATTGACGTAGATCAGTCCCATCTGGACGGCGGCGAGCGGATTCTCAAGGTCGCGTTCGCCGGAATAGCGCTTGTCGCCGAGCCATGTCGTCTCGGTTCCCCAATAAACGTCCTTTTCGGGTTCCCAGATGTCCTCGCGGCCGCCGCCGAAACCGAACGTCTTGAAGCCCATCGATTCGAGCGCGACGTTGCCGGCAAGGATCATCAGGTCGGCCCACGAGATCTTGCGCCCGTATTTTTGCTTGATCGGCCAGAGGAGCCGTCTGGCCTTGTCGAGATTAACGTTGTCGGGCCAGCTGTTGAGCGGGGCGAAGCGCTGATTGCCGGTTCCGCCCCCGCCGCGTCCGTCGCCGATGCGGTACGTCCCGGCGCTGTGCCACGCCATCCGAATGAACAGCCCGCCGTAGTGGCCGAAATCGGCCGGCCACCAGTCCTGCGAGTCCGTCATCAGATCATTCAGATCTTTCTTCAACGCGTAATAGTCGAGGTTCTTGAATCCCTCGGCGTAATCAAACTCGTCTCCCATCGGATCGGATTTCGCCGAATGCTGACGAAGAATTTCGAGCCGAAGCTGATTCGGCCACCAGTCCCGGTTCGAGGTGCCGCCACCGGCCACCGGATGCATCGGACATTTGCTTTCGGACATAACTTTTACTCCTTGCTTGGCTTAAAACAATTCTCTGCCAAAATAACCAGACATTGTGACCCACACATTGTCGCAGTTCTTTATTTAGATTTAGTCTAATTCTAAGTATAGGAGATTATTGATGAGGTGGAAAGCGGAGAATGCGCTGTGTAGCGGGTTTTTGCGATTGCGAAGGTGGCTCGCCGAAATTTCGCTATTTCAAAAACTTCGTATCGAATGCCCGCGGTAAGAGTTCCCGCATTTGGATAGTTTCGGATCTGCCCTTCAGGTTCGCAAGCGTAACGGGAATATCTCCGCAGAATTCCCAGATTATCTGTCGGCACACTCCGCATGGCGGCGTGAGTTCTTCGGTGTCGGCGACGACCGCGATCTCGGTGAACCTCGTCGCCCCCTCGGAGACCGCTTTCCAGATCGCGACGCGTTCCGCGCAGACAGTCAACCCGTAACTCGCCGACTCGACGTTGCAGCCGATGAAAACTTCGCCGTTTTCCGCGACCACCGCCGCGCCGACCTTGAAATTCGAATATGGTGCGTAGGCCTTTGAGCGCGCCTCGATCGCGCGTCCGATCAGTTCTTCTTGATTCAAACCGTTTCTCTTTCCTTTTGAAGTTTTTCGCGCACGAGCCCGCACAGGAAGTTCGTGGTGATATCCGGATTGCCGCTCTCCGGAACGATGATGTCCGCATGCCGCTTGCTCGGTTCGACGAACTCGTAATGCATCGGCCGGATCGTATGCTCGTACTGCCACAACGTCCGCTCGAACGACCGTCCGCGTTCCTGCACGTCGCGCCGCAAACGGCGGATCAGACGGATGTCGTCGGGCGTATCGACGAAAACGCGGACATCGAGCAGATCGAGGATCGCCGTTTCAGCGAAGATGAGGATGCCTTCGACGATCACGACAGGCTTCGGTTCGATCCGCGAACTCTCGTCCTTGCGCGTGTGCGACACGAAATCGTAGATCGGCATATCGATCGTCTGTCCGTTTCGCAGACGTTTCAGGTGATTGACGAGCAGGTCGCTGTCGATCGAATCCGGATGGTCGAAATTGGCGTGATGGCGTTCGTCGAGCGGCATGTCCGACAGGTTCCGGTAGTACGAATCCTGTTCGACGAGCACGACGTTCTCCGCGCCGACCGTTTCCACGATCCGCCGCGCGATTGTCGTTTTGCCCGATCCTGTTCCCCCACAAATACCGATGATCATCTTTTGAATTTGCGATTCTCGATTTGCGATTTGCGAATGTGCATTTTGCTCAACAATCGATCCTCCCGAAGCTGTCCCACGCGGGTTGCAACTGTTTAATCATCCACATCTTTTAGTCCGGCAAATCAGAACTCGCGACTACTAAAGATACCAATCCAAAATCCAAAATCGAAAATCTAAAATCAACTTTCGGAAATCCGCCTGATCGTTCGCCGCAAAAGATCCTTGAAGATCTCGGCCACACGGGCGCCGGTTTCCATGACCTCTTCGTGGTGGATGATCCCGCCCGAAAGTCCGGCTCCGAGATTGGTGACGCACGAGATCCCAAGAACGCGCATTCCAAAATGGCGCGCGGCCACTGCTTCGGGGACGGTCGACATGCCGACCAGATCGGCCCCGAGCATCCTGAATACCTTGATCTCGGACGGTGTTTCGTAGGTCGGGCCGGAAAGCGCGCAGTAAACTCCGCGATACAGGAATTTCGCGATCCCCCGTTCAGCCGCGATATTGTTCGCTTCTTCATACGCGATCGACTGCAGGCTGCGGTCGTACACCGCGGTCATGTCCGGAAACCGAGGTCCGAAACGGTCGTCGTTCGGTCCGCGCAGGGCATTGACCCCCATCATGTTGATATGGTCGCGGATCAGCACGAGGCTTCCGGGCTTGAAACTCGTTCGCAGGCTGCCGGCGGCGTTCGTCAGGATAACGTTCTTCGCGCCAAGCAGCCCGAAGACCCGTATCGGAAAGACGACCTGCGGCATTTCGTACCCCTCATAATAATGGAAGCGCCCCTGCTGGACGGCGACCTTCACGCCACCGATCTCGCCGAGGACAAGCTGGCCGGCGTGGCCCTCGACGGTCGATCGCGCAAAATGCGGAATGGACTCGTAAGGAATCCGGACGGCGTTCCCGAGTTCGTCGCCAAATGCGCCGAGCCCGCTCCCGAGAACGACCGCGGTTTCGATCTGTCTGTTGAACCGCGACCGGATGTAATCGGCCGCTTCAATCGCGTTTTCGTAAGTCATAACGAGGATTCAATCAACTTATTCGAAAAAAGGAATACCTCTTTCGGCGCGGTCAAGGCATTTCGCCGACGTTCTCGTAAACGAACGTCAATTTGCGTGCGAGCCAGTTGATGAGCACGATCACCGGAAGGAAAATGCCGCCGAAGAGATGGCCGAACAACACAATCACCAGTACACCCGAAAATCGAGCGTTCCAGGTTCCGGCTCCATATCCGCCGGCCGCGAAATTCCAACTTACAACCAATCCGTAGCAACCCAGAAAGGTCACCATGCTCAGGTAAAACACGATCGTTTTGAGAATCCAGCCGCGAAAGACGAGAAGCAACGGATACTGCAGGAACACGATCACAACGGAAATGGTCAGGATCGGGATCAAATCGAGAAGATCACTCTTCGAAATCAAAAGGAACACCGTGATCGGAACCAAAACCAGCGGAAGGTTCAGGCCAAGAAATAGCCCGTACTTTATGAGATCGAAAGTTCTCGTTATTCGAACTGAGTTCATTGAATCGATACCAATCTTATTTTTCCTTGCTGTACGGAATTCCAAGCGCTTTCGGGGCACGCGACAGGCCGATGAATCCTGCCAATACGATGATCGTCAAAACGTACGGGATGATCTGAACGAATTGCACCGGGATCGTCTCGCCGGATTCGAGTCGGATGCCGGCAAGCGGGATCGTCAGCGCCTCCGTAAATCCGAAGAACAGGCACGCCAGCAGAACCGGAACCGGACGCCACTTGGCCAGGATAAGCGCCGCGAGCGCGATGAATCCGCGGCCGGCCGTCATGCCTCGCGTAAACAGCGAACTCTGCCCGATCGAAAGATACGCTCCGCCGGCGGCCGCCAGCGCGCCCGAAATTATCACGGCCGCGTAGCGCAAATTCGGAACCTTGACGCCGGCCGCATCAGCCGCCGACGGATTTTCGCCGGTCGCTCTCAGTCGCAATCCGAAAGGTGTTTTGTAAAGCACGTACCAGCACAGCGGCACCAATGCCAGAGCAAAGATCGACGAGATCGAGATCTGATTGAAAAACTGCGGAAGGAGAAACGCCTTGTCGATCTGTGGAGTCGAACCGGACGAATCGTAGACCGCGCCGCTGATCATTTGCGGCAAGCCCATCATCAGGAAGTTGATCGCAAAGCCGGCGACCACCTGGTCGGCCTCAAATTTGATCACCGAAACCGCGTAGACCGCCGCCATCACCGCTCCGGCCCCGACCCCGCAGATAAGCCCGAGATAGGGGTTGCTGAGCTCGTAGGTCGCCACCGCGGCCGTGAACGCGCCCGCAAGCATCAGTCCTTCAAGCGCGATATTGATCACGCCCGACCGTTCGGAGAACATCCCGCCCAGCGCCGCGAATATCAGCGGCGTCGCGAAACGGATCGACGAAAAGATCAGCGAAGAGACAAGCGCGAAACTTAAGAAATCGGACATAACTATTTCTTCGAGTACTTCTGCAAACTCGCGACGAACAGAATTACGACCGCCTGAAGGATCAGTCCAATGTCCTTCGAAACATATCGTGTGAAAGCGTCGACAAAGATCTCGCCGCGCATCAGAACGGCAAAGAAGAGCGCGGCGACGAAGACGCCGAGAGGATGGTTCCGGCCGAGCAGCGCGACGGCGATCCCGAGAAATCCGAGTTCCGCCGAAAAACCGTCATAGTAATTGTGGCGAAAACCGAGGACCTCGTTGACCGCGACCATGCCCGCGAGCGCCCCCGAGATCGTCATCGCGATGATCATCTGCCGTTGCGGCGAGATCCCGCCGTATTCGGCCGCCGAACTGTTCTGGCCCACGGCACGGAGTTCGTATCCCCATTTCGTTTTCCATAAGAAGATGTAAACGAGAACGCACATCAGGATTGCGAGCAGAAAAGCGACGTTCAGCGGGACATCGGGCGGAATGAAAGAAAAATACTCGCGGAATTGCGGGATATACGCAGCCTCACCGATCGGCGCCGTCTGAAGGATCGGATCGCCGGGGATCTTGTAATGATATTGCGTGAAATAGCTGACCATCGCGATCGCAATGAAGTTGAGCATGATCGTGTTGATCACCTCGCTCGAGCCGAATCGAGCCCGCAGATACCCGGGAATCGCGCCCCAAAGTCCTCCGGCAACAACGGCCGTCAGCACGCAGAGCGGCACGAGGATGATCGCCGGAAGACTTGTCCACGACCAATCTTCCTGTTTTCCGAAGATCGTGAGCACCACGCCGCCGAACTTGATTCCGACCCAGGCGGTCGCGAATGATGCCACGTAAAGCTGTCCTTCGGCACCGATGTTGAACAGACCGCAACGGAACGCGACCGCGACCGCGAGCCCGGTGAAGATCAGCGGCGTCGCCAAAAAGAGCGTCCAGCCGATGTCCTTCACCGAGCCGAACGAGTTCGCCAGCAGGATCCGATAAGTTTCGAACGGATTGTCCTTGATCGCCAGGATGATCAGTCCGCCGACGATGAATGCCGCGATGACCGCGATCAGCGGCGACAAGATTTCACGAAGAATTTTCATTTCTTGACAGTACCGCGCGTTTGGATTCTGATCCGGTCCCGGGGGGGTTCGGGTCTCGAAAGAAGTCGCTCGATCTTCAATCACGCCTCCCACGCCGGACACCGTGTCCCCTCATGCGCGAAAAACTGCAGTTGGATTGTCCCTAAATTCGAGACTGTTAAATAGATGCTACGTGAATATAACCGACAACCGCTTTGAGTGTCATGTGGAAACTGAACCCAAAACACGGAGAAATTTTCCGCAATAATACTTGACAGTCTTCCGCTCACATTTTATTATGCTTTTAGGCTAATCAAGATTGATACAGCCAAAGTAACTAGGAGGAAAATGATTATGAGCATCATCAAATATGATCCTTTTCGGGAACTTAGGAGCTTGCAGGACGAAATGAACAGACTTTTCCTGACCAACTACTCACGGCCTGAAGACCGTGAAATCGCTCGCGGCGTATGGTCGCCGAATGTGGATATCTTCGAGAACAAGGATCAGCTTGTTCTTGAAGCCGAACTTCCGGGACTGAAGCCTGAAGATGTCAACGTCTCGATCGAAAACAACGTCTTGACGATCCACGGGGAACGCCGGTTCGAAAAGAAGGACGAGGATGACAACTTTCATCGTGTCGAACGCGCATACGGCAGTTTCACCCGCTCGTTCACGCTTCCGCCGACCGTTTCGAGCGAAAATGTGAACGCTTTGTTCGATAACGGCGTACTTCGTTTGACGCTTGCGAAACGCGAAGAGGCTAAGCCGCACCGGATCGAGATCAAGGTCGGCGAGGCGCCGAAAACTATCAAGGCGAAAGCCTGAACCAAGTAAAAAAGGCGAAAGTAAAAAGGCAAAAAGACGAGCTGCAGGATCGCATTGAGAACAAACTAAGGTCGATTCGACTCGCTTTTTGCCTTTTTACTTTTCACTTCTTACTTTCCTTGAGGATATGAGACTCGACAGATTTACAATCCGCGGCCAGGAAGCCGTGCAGGAAGCGATCGGGATCGCCGAAAAGAACCAGAACCAGCAGGTCGAGCCCGAGCATTTGCTCGCTTCGATGCTCGAACAAAAGGAGGGGACGCTGCGGCCGATCCTCGGCAAGATCGGCGCGAACGCCGGAACGATCCTCACGGACGTCCAGGCCGCGATCGCGCGTTTTCCGCAGGTTTCCGGCGGTCAGCAGTATTTCAGTTCGCGGATCAACACGATCTTTCAGGAAGCGCAGAAGGAAGCCGAGGCGATGCAGGACGAGTACATCTCGACCGAGCACCTGCTGCTCGCGATCGCCGATGAAAAGGCCGGTGACGCCGGTCGGATCCTGCGCTCGAACGGAGTCACGAAAGAAGACGCCGAGAAGGTCGTGACCGACATGCGCGGCGGTTCGCGGATCACGGACCAGAACGCGGAAGAGAATTTTCAGGCGCTCGAGAAATACGCGATGGATCTCACCGAGCGCGCCCGCAAGGGCAAGCTCGATCCGGTGATCGGCCGCGACGACGAGATCCGCCGGACGATCCAGGTTCTGTCGCGCCGCACCAAGAACAACCCGGTCCTGATCGGAGAACCGGGCGTCGGCAAGACGGCGATCGTCGAGGGACTCGCGCAGCGCATTGTTTCGGGAGATGTTCCCGAAACACTCAAGAACAAAAAGCTGGTCGGACTCGATCTCGGCGCGATGCTCGCCGGTGCGAAATACCGCGGGGAGTTCGAAGACCGTCTCAAGGCCGTGCTCAAGGAGATCGAAAAGAGCGACGGACAGATAATTCTCTTTATCGACGAACTCCACACGCTCGTCGGCGCCGGTGCATCCGAAGGAGCGATCGACGCGTCGAACATGCTCAAACCGGCACTCGCTCGGGGCATGCTGCGGTGTGTCGGCGCGACGACGCTGAACGAATATCAGAAATACATCGAGAAGGACAAGGCGCTCGAGCGCAGGTTCCAGCAGGTCTACGTGGGCGAACCGAACGTCGAGGACACGATCGCGATCCTTCGCGGATTGAAGGAAAAGTACGAGGTCCATCACGGCGTCCGGATCACCGATTCGGCGATCGTCGCCGCAGCAACTCTTTCGAACCGCTACATCACCGACAGGTTCCTGCCGGACAAGGCGATCGACCTGATCGACGAGGCCGCGTCGCGTCTGCGTATCGAGATCGATTCCCTGCCGCAGGAGATCGATGTCCTCGAACGCGAGATCTTGCAGCTTGAGATCGAACGCCAGGCGTTGTCGCGCGAAACGGACACGAAGGCCAAGGAACGGCTCGCCGACATCGAAAAGCGGATTGCCGATCTCAAGGAAAAATCGGGCGGAATGAAGGCAAAGTGGCAGTCCGAGAAAGATGAGATCGAGAAGATGCGCGGCGGTAAGGAACAGCTCGAAAAGGCACGTCTTGAGCTTGACCAGGCGCGCCAGGCAGGCGATCTGAACAAGGCTGCAGAACTGCAGTACGGGACGATCCCGTCGCTCGAGAAACAACTTGCGGACGAACAGGCACGGCTTGCGGAGCTTCAGAAGGAAGGCGTCTTCCTCAAAGAGGAGGTCGGCGAGGAAGACGTCGCCGAGGTCGTCGCGAAATGGACCGGAGTTCCGGTCAGCAAAATGCTCGAAGGCGAAATGCAGAAGCTCGTCCGGATGGAGGAGAATCTGCGCAACCGCGTCATCGGGCAGGACGACGCACTCGAAGCGGTCGCCAATGCGGTCCGACGTGCGCGCGCCGGCCTCCAGGATCCGAACCGGCCGATCGGCTCGTTCATTTTCCTCGGACCGACAGGCGTCGGCAAAACCGAAACCGCCAAAGCGCTCGCAGAATTCATGTTCGACGACGAACGTGCGCTCGTGCGGCTAGACATGTCGGAGTATATGGAAAAGCACGCCGTCGCGCGGATGATCGGCGCGCCTCCGGGATACATCGGCTACGATGAAGGCGGGCAGCTGACCGAAGCCGTGCGTCGCCGGCCGTATTCCGTGGTCCTTTTCGACGAAATCGAAAAGGCGCATCCGGACGTGTTCAACGTCCTGTTGCAGATCCTCGACGACGGACGTCTGACCGATTCGAAAGGACGCGTTGTCGATTTCAAGAACACGGTCCTGATCATGACCAGCAATCTCGGATCGCGAGAGATACAGAATGCCGCACTGGTCGATACGCCGCTCACGGAGATCGTTCTCGACGTTTTGCGCTCGGCGTTCAAACCGGAGTTCCTGAACCGAATCGACGACATCGTTGTGTTCACGCAGCTGTCCAGGGACCAGATCGCGCAAATCATCGACGTTCAGCTCGAGAAGCTTCGGAAGAACCTCGCCGAACGCGGAATCACGATCTCTCTCGACGAGTCGGCAAAGGACCTGTTGGTCGAAGTCGGATATGATCCGGCGTTCGGTGCGCGGCCGCTGAAACGCGCGATCCAAACGATGATCCAGAATCCGCTTGCGTTGAAGCTGCTGGCCGGCGAGATCGTGTCGGGCCAGAGTTTGCGCCTGTCCGCGGAGAACGGCGAGATCAGGTTCACGCCGGAAACATCAACGGCGTCGGCATGAGAGTCCGTTGATCGGAGGAGCAACGAACAGACGAAGGCCGCGCCGTTGCGCGGTCTTCGTCAACCATTGTCGCGTCTGCTATTCTAGTCAGGCAATTTTATGACTTGGTTCAAACGAAAGAAGATGAGTCCTGAAGAAATCAAGAAAGAAGAGAACGAAGAACTCTTGGATGAGGAAAACGAGTCGATCCCGGTGGTCGACAAGCGAACCTTCAACGCTGACGGAGAACGCGTGAAACAAGAAGACGATAAGAAACCCGCTCACGATCACGTCCCTCCGATCGTCGCCAAGCTCGAGGGCGAAGTCACGGTCGAGCGTCAGCGGCGCGAGGCCGCGGAGCACAAGCTGATCGGCGTGCAGGCAAAGTTCGATGAACTGCGCGCCCAAATGGAGCGCGAGACCGCCGAGATGCGCCAAAGATTGCAGCGCCATAACGAACAGCGCATGCAGATCGAGAAAAGCGAATTCCTGACGTCGCTGTTGCCGGTGCTCGATAACCTGAATCTCGCGGTCAAGGCCGGCGAGACCGATACCTCGTTCGAGCATTTGTTCGCGGGCGTCAAGGGCACGGCACGGATGTTCGAGCAAATGTTGCTGTCGCTCGGTGTCGAACCGATCGTCGCTGTCGGCGCGGATTTCGATCCAGAACTGCACGAAGCGGTCGAGATGGTCGAGGCGGACGAGGAAAACGACGGCAAGATAACGGCCGAGTTCTCGCGCGGATACAAATTCGGCGAACGGCTTCTCCGGCCCGCGCGGGTGCAGGTCGGGAAAGCGAAATAGGAATCGAAATTCAATATTCAAGATTCAAGAATTAGAACGGGCGATCTGGTCTCGGTCTTGAATTTTGAACCTTGACTTTTTGAATCGAGGATCGTAAATAGAAGCAACTAAAAACTTTGGACGAACGGTGCGCGCAGGGTCGCTAGGCCCTGCGCTTCGTCGACTTCGGGGACGGACAAAATTCTTCCCGCAGCCAAAGGCAAGATGATAAGATTGTTCTTGGCATAAATTGGCAGGTCAGGGGCATCAAACGGTTGGAGTAATTATGGCAGATATCGATGCGTACAAGGATAAATTCAGCGAAAGCGGTCGGCGGATATTGGACACGGCGCTCGACGAATCAAAACGGCGGGATCAGAATTACATCTCGATCGAGCATATCCTGCACGCTATCGCCCTCGAAGAAACCGACCTGTTCAATTCAACGATGCGCGATCTCGCGGTTGACCCGCGATCGGTACGCTTGCTGATCGAAAAGCGCATTGAAAGCGGCCGCCAGCACACCGGAAAGGGATTCAGGATCGCACCGGAGACCACCGAACTGTTCAAGCGTTCAATGGATCGTGCTCGCTCGCAAGGACGTCGCGTGATCGACGCCAGCGATATCTTTTACGTGCTTTCGAACGACGAACGTAGCATCCTCAACGACGTGCTCCAGAATCTGGGCGTTCCGTCCGAGGAGGTCGCTCAGACAGCGCGTACCCGCATTCATAAACGAGAGAAAGAAGAGGAACGGGTGCGTCAGAAGTACGAATTGCCGTCGTACCTGCGCCATTTCGGCGTTTCGCTGAACAAGCTCGCGCGTCAGGACAAAATTCCGCCGACCATAGGCCGCGAACAGGAGATCAGGCAGATGATCGAGATCCTCTGCCATCGCGAGCGTTCAAACTCGCCGATGCTGGTCGGCGAACCCGGCGTCGGAAAGACCGCCGTCGTCGAAGGACTCGCGCGGCTCATCGAACTCGAGCCCGAAAAGGTCCCGGCGCGTCTCCGCGACGCTCACATCGTCCAGCTTCAAATGGGCGGACTGGTCGCCGGAACGATGCTCCGAGGGATGTTCGAAGAGCGGATCAAAGGCATCATCGACGAGGTAAAGGAAAAAGAGAATATCGTCCTCTTCATCGACGAGGCGCACACCATCATTGGCGCCGGCGCGGCGATGGGAACTTCGTCCGACGCGGGAAACATGTTCAAGTCGGCGCTCGCGCGCGGCGAACTGCGGATCATCGGCGCGACCACACTGACCGAATACAAGGAATACATCGGCGAAGACGAGGCTCTGTCGCGGAGGTTCCGCCTGGTCAAGGTTGAAGAGCCGACGATCGACGAAACGCGTGAGATCCTGCTCGGACTTCGCCCGCGTCTCGAAAAGAACTATTCGGTCACGATCTCCGACGAAGCAATCAATACGGCGCTCGAAATGTCGCCGAAGTACATCCGGAGCCTGCATTTGCCGGACAAGGCGATCGGCTGGCTCGATACCGCGTCGGTCAAGGTCGAGATCAATGAGCCGTCGTCGCTCGTCGTTAAACCGGAACACATCATCGAGGTCATTTCGCAGGAATCACGGATACCGAAGGACATGATCTACCGCGACACTTCGGACCGTTTTTCGGCGATGGAGGAATCGCTTGGAGACCGCGTGATCGGGCAGAAGGACGCGGTTCGCGCGGTCGCCGAACGATTGCGTCTTAACAAAGGTCCGCTGAAGGAGAACCATTACGCGCCGGACGGCGTTCTCCTTTTTCTCGGTCCAACGGGCGTTGGCAAGACCGAACTCGCGAAGGCCGTGGCGGAGTTCATGTTCGGCGACGAACAAAAGATGATCCGTATCGACATGAGCGAATACGGCGAGGGCACGGTCGGCATCGAAAAACTGATCGGGATGCCGCGCGGGATCGTCGGATCGGAACGCGGCGGGATCCTGACGGAACAGCTCCGCGAGAATCCTTATACGGTTCTTCTTCTCGACGAGGTCGAAAAAGCGAATCCGTACCTGATGAACCTGTTCCTGCAGGCCTTCGACGAAGGCTGGATGACGGACGGGCGCGGGAAAAAGGTATATCTGTCGGACGCGATCGTGATCATGACGTCGAACCTTGGTTCGGAGAATTTCAAGAAGTACGAAAAGCCGCTCGGTTTCGGCACGAAGTCGGTCGGCGACGTGAAGGCGATCAAGCAAGACGTCATGCGGGCGGCTGAAAAACGCTTCACGCCGGAGTTCCGCAACCGTATCGACGAGATCGTGATCTTCTCGCCGCTGACGATGGACGAGGTGAAGCAAATCGCTCAGATCTACCTCGGCAAACTAAAACGCCGCATGGAACTGCAGGGCAAGCTCGTCGAGGTCACCGAATCCGCGGTAGATACATTGACCGGGAAAGGTTTCAGTCCCGCGTACGGTGCCCGGTTCCTGAAACGAACGATCGACCAGACGGTCAAACTGCCGATCACCAATCAATGGAAAGCCTCGACGCGATTCCTCGTCGATGTCGAAAACGAGGAGCTGGTCGTGAAGCCCATCGACGCGTTCAGTCTGAATTAGTGAGCGGTGAGCAGTGAGCAGTGAGCAGTGAGCAGTGAGCAGTGAGCAGTGAGCAGTTATCCGCTATAAGCTTTCCGTCATCAACTACCAGGGAATATAGACAGTTCAGATGTTCAGATCTAGGCCGCTTGCGGCTCACTGCTTATTGCAAAAGATTCTCGTGAGAACGCCAATACTTCTACTTTTGATCGCCGCACTGAGTATTGGTACGTCCGCGCAGAACGAAGATGCGCAGAAGGCCGAAGCGATCGTGGCCAAGGCCGTGCGCAACCTCGGCGGCGAGCGCTATTTGAACGTCAAATCGCTTTATGCGACCGGACGTTACAGCATCATTCGCGACGGCGCGGTCCTTTCCTATCAGACGTTCACCGACGTCATTGTTTATCCGGACAAAGAACGAACGGATTTCAAGTTCGGCGGCGTCAAGAACTCGCAGGCGAATTACGGCGACTCAGGCTGGATCTTCGACGGAGCGGCCGAAGTGATCAACAGTTCGACTGAAAAACAAGTACAGGATTTCAAACGCGGACTCAACGTCAGTCTGGACCACCTGCTGCGCGGACACTGGAAAGGAAAAGCGACTTTGAGCTACGTTGGCCGGCGCGAAGCGACCCTCGGGAAGCGCAACGATGTCGTGACACTGGAGTATAGCGACGGACTGGTCGTCGAGTTCGAATTCAGTGACACCGGATTCCCGGTCAAGGCCATTTACGCCGGCAAGAATCCGGACGGTGAAGAATCAAAGGAAGAGGACCGTTACGCACAGTTCGTCGAGACCGACGGCATCAAGGCGCCGTACATCATCGATCACTTCTCGAATGGCCAGCAGACCTCGCGGATCAACTACCTAACGATCGAGTACAACCGCAACATCCCTGATTCGGTTTTCGCCAAACCGGCAACCGTGAAAGAAGCGAAAAAAGATCTCAAATTTTAGGAATCCAAATTTCAATATTCAAGATTCAAGGAGCCTGTCGGGGAAAATCGTGCAGGTCTGGAGCTCGCGACAATAAACACGTGAGCCCCGCGGGGGCGCAATACCTGTTTATTGTCGACATGCGGCAAGTACCAAACTTTGACGCATTTCTCCGACAGGCTTGAAGATTTCAAAAGTCTTGAATCTTGAATTTTGAATTTTGAATCTACTCTTTGATCTGCCGCGATTCTCCGGCGAAATCAGCTACCAATTCGGTGAAGATCGGTGGCTTTTCCTCCATCGGAACGTGGCCGCAATTCTTGAGAACAACGAGCCGCGAATGCAGTATCGATCGGTAAAGCGTCTCGGCGTGTTTGATCGGGACGACCCTGTCTTCCTCGCCCCAGATGACGAGCGTCGGCTGGTTGATCAGCCCGAGATCGTGCTCGATCCGGTCCGCCTTCCAGTTTCTGCCTGACTGTAGAACGGCGCGGTGTCCATCGGCCGCCGCCAGCGGACGAATTACGGAATCGATCCGCTCTTCGGTGATCAGATGATGATTTACAGGAGCAAGCGTGTTCTGCATCCTCATCCGGATGAACGTCCGCGAATCGATCAGGAACGGAGTCATCACCTCGCCGATCCCGGGAACGTTGGCGAGTTTCAGGATCGGATGATTCTTCGGTTCGTCGTTGATCACCGCGTCGACCAACACCAGTTTCCCGACGCGTTCCGGATAATCGAGCGCGAGCGTGAGCGAGATCGCGCCGCCGTAAGAACTCCCAACGACCGTCGCCGTTCCGATCCCCAGCCGATCCATCAAACGCGAGAGCATCCGCGCCTGCGACTGGATCGTGTAATCGAACCAGGCAGGTTTTTCTGAATAACCGAATCCGATCAGATCGACCGCAACGACGTGAAATCCGGCGTCCGCGAGCATCGGCGCGACCGTCTTCCAAACATAAACCGACGCTGTGAAGCCGTGCACGAGTAGCAAGGTTGGCTTCGAAGAATCGCCAAACTCCTGGTAATGAACCTCGACATCATCGACGTCGATGAAATTCGAATTCTCCGCGTGAACGACCCGATCCGCAACCTCTTCAAAATGAACCGTCGAAGGCCGGGACGCCAATTTCCACGCGATAACCCCGCCGATCGCGCCGCCGATACCGAGTGCGATGTGTTTCTTCTTCATACTAAATTCGATTCTACACCAGAACGATCCTCGGTTTTATCTCGCCATTGATCGCATCGAACGACCCGATAGCCAACAATTCTCCTGTTTCACCGATCATCCGGACCGCGGTCCCGTCGGCAACATCATCTAATTTGATCCTCGTCGCCAAGCCGTTCCGCGTCTTCGCTGCTCGATCAGAGTTCAAGCGAATCTCCGGAAGATGCCCGAGCGCGTCGGTCATCGGGATCATCGTCTTGTCGATTCGCCCATCTCCCGAGATCCACTCGAGCTCTTCGAGCGACACCGCGGATTCGATGCCGAACCGCCCTGCCCGGGTGCGCCGTAGCCCGACCAGGTGCGCACGCGAACCGGCGAGCCGCGCCAGATCCTCGGCAAGCGTCCGGACATAAGTTCCTGCGGAACAAACGACACGGATCCGAAGATCAGTATCGGGAAGATCCGAACCGTCGAGGATCTCAAGTTCGCGAATCATTACCTCGACCGGCTGTCGCTCGATGTCGATTCCCTGCCGCGCGAGCTCATAGAGTTTTTTGCCGTCGACCTTCTTCGCGGAATACATCGGCGGAGTTTGGAGAATCTTGCCGGTCATGGCCGCGAGTGCCGCCTCGATGACGGTGGCGGCGGGAACGGATGCAGGGACGAGTGGCGGAACGGGCGCGGCGGCGAGTGGGGGAACAGGCGAATGGGGGATGGGGGGAATCTCTCCCACTCCCCCACTCTCCCCTTCTCCAACTCGCCCGCTCTCCCCTTCTCCCGCTCGCGGATCTCCCTGTCCGCCCGCTGACGCAGGCGGCACTGACCTATCTCCCGTCAGATCCCCTGTGGTCGTCTCGAATCCAAACCTGACGACCGCTTCGTACTCCTTTTCATCCTTGTCCAGGAACTGGGCGAGCCGCGTCGCCTTTCCGACAAGGACCACCATCACCCCCGTCGCGAACGGATCGAGCGTCCCCGTGTGTCCGATCTTTTTCGTTTTCAGAATTTTCCGGCAACGCGCGACGACATCGTGCGACGTCAATCCGTCAGGTTTGTCGATGACTAAAACCCCGTTCACACTTTGGATTTTAGATTTTAGAATGCGGATTTGCGACCTTCGGGTTAGAATTCTACAAAGCTTATGCGACGACGTGCGACGATTCCCGATTCGGAACGGGTTGTCGGAGATCCTGAAAAGGCCCGGCAGCGGACGTTCGACCGCGCCGTGAATCTGCTGACCTACCGTCAGCGTTCGATCACCGAGTTGCGCACGCGTCTGCTCGAAAGGCCCTGGACGAATGAAACGATCGTCGATGAGGTGATCGAGAAGCTCAAATACTACGGCTACTTGAATGACGAACAGTTTGCCCGCTCGTTCGCAATGTCGCAGCTGCGGCAAAAGCCTTTAGGCAAAATGGCGCTCAGGCAAAAGCTGAATCAGAAGAAACTCGATCGTGAAACGGTCGACGGCGCGATCGAGAAACTCCTCGAAGAGATCCCGGAAGAAGAGATCATCGACCGCGCGATCGAGAAACGCATCAGACTTAAAGGCCGTCCCGATTCGCGTGACGACGCGAAGAAGTTTTACGATTACCTGCTCCGACAGGGATTTTCGTACGATCTCATCAGTTCGAAGATGCGCGAGATCGCGTCGCGAAGCATCGACGACGAGATCGGTTGAGTCGCGAACATTATGACGACCCCGGGAATTTCCGGGTCGTAAGAAGTCCGTTCCGAAGCGACGCTTGGGACATTTTAGTCGTCAGGGGCTTGAGTCATCTTCCGGGACTTCTCCCCAGGTTTGCGTCGCGCGCCGGGATTACTGCTGTGACTTCGCTTCGTGACCCCCGGGAAAACCAATCCAAACGATTTCGGGATTCTGATACTTCGGATTCCAAGTTTTTGTTCGACGAGTCACCGTGACATTGGCGTCTTGAATCTTGACTATCTTGGAGCCTGTCGGAATAATCCACAAGCACGGATCGTGGGCCCGATCCTGCGTGCGGAGCATGCGTTGGGACGATAGCACGACGTGGAGCGAAGCGAATCGTGGTGTGTCGATTCGGAACCAAACAAAGCGTGTGAAACACGCGAACTTTTCGCACGTTTCATCAGACGTCGTGTGTTTCACACGCTCCGGGTTTACCGCTACGAACCCACACCAGACTCGGCCAAGCCTTCGCCTGGTGCTATCGAAACGGCGCGTGCCTCGCACGCTGAATCCAGTCTGAACTCAACCGCCCGTGTTATTCCGACAGGCTCGTTGAGTCTCGAATCTTTGAATCCGAATCGGGCTTCCCGATCTCTTTGTGCTACGATTTTTCTTTATCGTTATGAAAGGCACAGAGATCAGAAACAGTTTCCTTAAGTACTTCGAAAAGAACGGCCACAAGATCGTTCATTC
>JAKQII010000281.1 GCA_029557535.1 Acidobacteriota bacterium | reverse complement strand
GTTTTTCTGAATTTTCCGGAACAACCCCAGGGACCGGTCGAGTACAGCCTCGTCATGCCGTATGCGCCGCAGCAGATGCAGATCGACGGCGAATACCATACACCGGTTTGGTATGGTGATTCGGTCTGGAAATTCTCATCCTCGATAATGACACCGGCGGCGACTGCCGAAAGCCCACTGCTCAGCATCGTCGAGGCGCCGTTTACGATGGCCGGATCGACGGTTTTGTTTGGCAGCTACAATTCGGGATTCAAGACCGTCGGCCACGGCACGCTTCAGGTCCAATTTCAAAAGGTTGCGACCAAATACTACATGAGGGACGCGTACTTCGCTTTTGGAGACTCACAGTTTGATTCCCCTTTCGCACGCTAATGGCAAAAGCACCTTCAACCATTCACGTTTGCCAAAACTGCGGGCGTCAGGAGCGCAAATGGATCGGTCGATGCGGTGATTGCGGCGAGTTCAATACGTTCGTCGAGGAACGCTTCCGGCCGTCGGCGCCTCCCGCCGGAAAAGGCACCGCGACCGTAACGCGGCTTACGACGAATTCGTTTCGCGTCGTTAAGCCGGTGTCCTACAACGACATCGAGCCGCAGGACGATGCCAGGACCCCGACCGGCATCGATGAGTTCGACCGCGTCCTCGGCGGCGGCATCGTCGCCGGATCGCTGGTCCTGATCGGCGGATCGCCGGGTATCGGCAAGTCGACGATCGTCATCCAGATGGCCGACAAGTTGTCCGACGGCGGTTCACGCGTTCTTTATGTTTCCGGCGAGGAATCCGAACGGCAGATAAAGATGCGCGGCGAAAGGCTCGGAATCGACGCCGGCAACCTGTTCCTTCTCCCGGAAACGAATCTCGAGAACATTCTTGCCGAAACCGAATCGCTGCGGCCGGATTACGTGATCATCGATTCGATCCAAACCGTATTCAGTGAGAAGGTCGAATCCGCGACGGGTTCGGTTTCGCAGGTCCGCGAGGTCGCCGGTGCGCTGATGATCTTCGCAAAGCAAACAGGCACGCCCGTCTTTCTGATCGGTCACGTGACAAAAGAAGGCTCGATCGCCGGGCCAAAAGCGCTCGAGCACATCGTCGATACCGTGCTTTATTTCGAGGGCGACCGTCACCACAATCACCGCATAATCCGCGCCGCAAAAAACCGTTTCGGAGCGGCGAACGAGATCGGCATCTTCGAGATGACGAGCACCGGATTGATCCCTGTCGGGAATCCGTCCGAAGTTTTTCTTCAGGAACGACCGGCCGGTGCCAGCGGTTCGGTCGTCACCGTTTGTATGGAAGGCACGCGGCCGATGCTGGTCGAGATCCAGGCGCTCGTGTCGGGAACAAAATTCGGATCGGGCAGACGAATGGCGCAAGGTTTTGACTACAACCGCACGTCGCTGTTGATCGCGGTGCTCGAAAAGCGTGTTGGATTTCAGCTCGCCGGCGACGACGTCTTCGTCAACGTCGCGGGCGGGCTTGAGATCGACGAACCGGCGGCCGATCTTGGTGTCGTGGCGGCGATCGCTTCAAGCTTTCGGAATCTCACGATTCCTGCTGACACGTGCGTCTTCGGCGAAGTCGGTCTGACCGGCGAGATCCGCGGCGTGCTTCAGGCACAGGCCCGCGCACGCGAGGCACAGGCTCTCGGCTTCAAGAAACTGATCCTTCCGGTGACCAACAAGAAAGGACTCGAGAAGTTGCTCGGAATGAGGATCGTCGGTGTGAGGAATCTTGAGGAAGCCCTCGAAGAAATCTTCTGAATTTTATTTTTCGATCTTGGATTTGGATTGGCATTCTCGATCCTGGCGATGGTTATGATTCGCAATCTTCGCGATCTTGGCGATCTTTGCTTGAGACGCTTCTCTCACGCGGAGTTCGCGGAGGGCGCCAAGAAATCAGCTTCAAATTGGACTTCGCGATCTTAGCGAACTTTGCGTGAGACGTTTCTCTCACGCGGAGCTCGCGAACGGCGCCAAGAAATTAGCTTCAAATTGGACTCCGCGATCTTGGCGTGAGACTCATTCTTTCTCTCAGTCCTGCAACAATTCCCGCCGGACTCCCGTAATCATCCTCTCAATTCATTCATAAAGGAGTCTTACCAAATGAAATCAGAGCTGATTATTGCACTGTTCGCGATCCTGCTCGCGGGGGTTTCGGCCTTTGCCCAGTCAAAAGACGAAGAGACATTCAAATCTCTCATCAAGAAGATGGTCGATGCCCAGGCGAACTACGATCCGAAGGCGCTCGACGAGGTCTTCGCGACCGACTACATCGAGATCTCTCCGAAGGGCGAGGTCGATTTGCGCGATCAGGTCCTCGGATTTTACAAGCCTGAGGACAAACCGCCGGCTGACAAGATGACGCTGATGATCGAGGCCGGCGAACACAACATCCGCAACTACGGAAAATTCGCGATCGTCGTCACCAAATTGGATTACAAGATCGTCGCCAACGGCTCGCCGGTCCCTCCGCGGAGCATTCGCTGCGTCGTCGTTTTTCGTATGGAAAAGAACTCCTGGAAAATCGCGTCGGCGCAGTACACGGCGATTCGTTGACGTCGATTTTCGATTTTGGATTTTGGATTTCGGATCACTAGTGTCCAACTCTAAGTCGAACAGATTCAGTGTTTTGGGAATTTTGACCGGTCATGATCACGTTCGTGGCCTCGTAAATAGTTGAGACAAAACGGCATTCGTCCGACGGGAAATACTGAGAATCTGTGACTTTGCG
>JAKQII010000272.1 GCA_029557535.1 Acidobacteriota bacterium | reverse complement strand
CTGTTTGATTTGATGGAAGTAGAAAACGAAGCGGCCGTGGCCGCATAAAGGAGAACGCAGAAATGAAACAAAATGTCACGTTCGGGGAGATCGGCAACGGCGAACTTCTCGAACTCACCAACGAAGAGATCCGGAAGATGGTCGCCGACCTGCGCGACCCGGAAAAACTTGCCGGATCGAAACGAACGATCACGATCACGATCACGGCCGCCGCACCGGAACGCAGAAATGCGGCCAAAGTATCGTACGGCGTGACCACCAAACTCGGCGTCCGGGAGGGCGGCGAATGCCAGATCTTCATCGGCGGTACCGGTGAAGCGGTCGAATCGGCTCTCGTGCCGATCAATCAACAGAAGTTCGATTTCACAGCAGTCGAACGGGAGGAAAACTGAACATGGGCAATTTTCAGCCGATCATCGATGCCGCTCAGGAAGCGGTCAAAAACGAAACCTTCGAGTTTCACGGCCATCATTACACTCGCCGGGAGCTCATCCGGATTCCCAAACCGAAACCCGACTACACGCCGGCACTGACGCTGCATTCGCTGGCAGGTCTGACGCAGTATTTCAACGACGGCCTTGATGCGATCGGCAAACTCAATCCGTTCTTTCATGTCGAGTCTCCGACCGAGGTCTGCGTTTACGCGCAGACCACCGGGCGTGAAGATTCTCGGCAACTGCTTGTCAAGGCCGTTTTCGCACCGGCGCGGTTTCCGACCGGCAAAGCGCTGGATCCCGAGACGTTCAACGGACTGTTCCAGTCGTCCTTTGTCCCCGGCATCGGTGATTATGCGGACGTGCTGCGTTACGCGGCCACGATCGTCAAAGACGATGCCGTGGAGATCGCCGATGATTCCGTGTCGCAGAGCGTGACGCTGAAACGCGGAGTCAGGCGCACGCACGAAACGATCAAGAATCCGGTGACGCTGGCGCCCTACCGCACGTTCGCCGAGGTTGCGCAGCCGGAATCGAAACACATTCTGCGCGTCACGGCCGATCTTGATTTCGTGCTTCTGGAAGCGGACAACCATGCGTGGGAAAACGAGGCCCGGGCCCGTATCGCGGAATTCCTGGCAGGCTCGTTGCCGTCGGAGATCACGATCATTGTCTGATGGCGCTGGACCCGATCAACAAACTCCGGCAGGAAGCGGCCGCTGCGGTCCCGACGGGGCATTACCGCCTCACCGGGACCGACCGGCTGCGGGCGGATGATCTGGTTTGGTCGTGGACGACAAAAGAGTGGCTTCGCGCGGACTCGCCTGAATGGACGGTCGCCACGCCGTTCGGGGACGCTTGCGAACATCTGATCTGCGCGGCGCGAAAGATCGAACTTACGGAGTTTGAGCGGCGCGTGCCGGTGCAGCGGAGTCACCCGATGTTATTTTGAAATCTTGAAACGGATCCATGCGCTGTCCTGCAAAAAAAAGCGAAGTAAACCGCAGGGCGTGTGTTATCCAAGCCCAGAGCGCGAACTTGCGCGCTCGTCTCCGTGGGCAGCGGTCATCTAGCGGTTGATGATGCCCTTTGGCATGGATTCTTTTGAGGTTTTCTATCAGGGAGTGACCGGATGAAGGGACCTATCGCTGCGGCGATGGTTCACCGACGCTCCACGGCGACGAACAATTGTATGAACAAGGGAGAATAATCATGGAAACACAAATGGCCGTAACGGTCCTGCCGCCGGTAAACGACACACCGGCAACGATCGAATTCACCGACCTTCCGGCGAAGGTCCAGCAACTTATCATCAGGCACGATCTCCGCGACGACTGGCGGGCGATCTACGCGCATTTCGCGGCACCGCTCGGCACGATCGCAGAATGGAAACGCCGGAATGACGGGATCGTGATCGCTGACCGGCACGAAACCGACAAGATGCGCGAGGCCGGAGATATCTGGGCCGCCGTCCGCGAGGTCTGGACGGCCGTTGATTCGCAGCGCAAGGCGATCAAGGATCCGTTTCTGCGAAAAGGCCAGCTGATCGACGGGATCGCCAACATCATCAAGGACGAGATCGCGCCGCTGCTCGAAGATCTCAAGGCGAAGCGCGACTACGCCAAGATTCTCGAACAGAAGGAAGAGTCCGAACGTGGCGCGAACAGAAGGGCTGCGTTACTCCTGCATGGTCCCACGGCTCTTGACGCGGCGACGCTCGGCAAATTGTCGGACGAACAATTTACCGAAATGCTCGAATCGGCCCGTCAGTCGGCGCTCACGCGGAAACTTGAAGAGTCCGATCGCCGCGAACGTCTCGAGCGCGAACTTGAGGACGAGCGGGCCCGGCGCCGGGCCACCGAGGAACGCCTTGCCGAAGAGCGGCGAAAACTCGAAGAGTCCGAGCGCGAACTGGCCGAGCAGAAACGGATCGAGGCCGAA
>JAKQII010000259.1 GCA_029557535.1 Acidobacteriota bacterium | reverse complement strand
CGCGGCGGTTGCCGGACGGATCGTTCGCCATCATCTCACGCAGATCCGACGAAACGTTGTCACCAATGAATCCGCCGTTGGAAGCCAGACCGCTGTTGAACTTCGAATTCTGTTCGCCGATCGTGATCGTTGCAAACAGCGCGGATGCCTCGGCGTTCGCGTCGATCGATGCGTAGGCCTCGGTCGAACTGCCGCCGATGATCCGGACCTTGCCCTCAAGGAGCGCTTCAGTCAGCTTGGCGTTGATCCGGTCGTCGCCGACGAAGTTTGCGAGCTCGTCGACGAAAAGAACCGCACCGTTAAGCGCCGATACCGAATCGATGACGGCGTCGAAGCGATCCGCCGCGTTCGCCTTGTCGGCGAAAAGCGCGTCGAGTTCAAGCTTCAGGACCCTGACGTTAGCAATCTCCGCCGGAACGTCACCCTTCGCGATCCGCGACGCGAGCGCGTCGACGATCAGCGATTGGTCTTTTCCGACGGGATCGAGAAGAACCGGCTGGCGCCCATCGCTGGAAGACAGCGATTGGATGAGCCGACTCACCTCCTTGTCGAAGTTGCCGCTGACATTCAGCTTGTTCGCCTTCGCGAGCTGCGTCAGATCGGTAGTGTACGAGATCGCCGCCGGGGTGGAAGCCGCGACATTCTCGCCAACCTGTGCAAAGACCGTGGCGACGAGCGCCTGCGACGTCACCAACGACATCAGCAGGATACTCGCCAGGATCTTCGGCAGGTACTTGCGATCTTTAATTAGCTTTCTCATTTTCTGCAATCTCCTTTTTTTTGGGCCGGTCGTCACAAACCGAGACACAGCCGGGTAACGAACGAATGGCAATGTGCGTGCCAAATCGGTAAGTGTTGCAAATGCAATAGGTTATCGAATTTCAGCGTCAATCGGTCAGTGCGCATTCGGTCAGACTGACCGAACCCGATTCGTTCAGAATGAAAAAAAGACCGCGCCCAAGCGCGGTCAAATGGTGGTGAAGAGGAGAAGTGGGTCTATCGCATGTACGGTGTGGCGTCACCGTTGATCTCGACGTTCGATGTGGCCCAGACGGAATCTCCGAAGATAACGCTGTCTCCCATCAGGACGCCGTCGCCCATCAAAACGCCGTCGCCGAAGATCACGCCGTCGCCCATCAGGACGCCGTCGCCCATCAGAACGCCTGACGAGGTGAAGACCGTTCCGGTTCCGAGCGTGCCGCCGGTGCTCTTCATGATGTTAGTGCCGCCGATCACATCAGACGTCAGCCACGGCGTGTACGGGGTCACCGACGAGGGATAGATGTTGAAAATCCCGTCATCGAACGACCAGCCCGGATCGTACATCCGCTGATATTTGCTGATCAGTGCCGTACCCTTCGCCGTAAAGTGATCGGTCACGATTCCCTGTGCCCAGGTGAAATTCGTTCCGGAGATCGAACTCGAGGGCGTCGGCAGTGTCGATATCAGCGTTGAGCCAACGTGAAACCTGTACGTGAAGTTGACGTCGCTGCGCATCGCGTTCGCGATCCGGACTGCACCCTCGATGTTTAATTGGCCCGCGCCCTGTTCGAACATGTTGACCCCGTTCAAGGGCTGCGCCGAGTACTGAAGGATCAGTTTGATCATCGACGGCGTCAGTTTCGGATTCGCCTGGAGCAGCAACGCGGCGGTTCCGGCGACCAGCGGCGTCGACATCGATGATCCGCTGAGGTACATCATGTCGTTGGCCGTTCCCGACGGATTGAGTGCGGACGTCTGCAGCGTTGGAGCCGCCGCGAGCAATGCGTTCGGCGTGCTCGCCGCTGAGACAACCTTGTTGCCCGGAGCAACGAGATCCGGCTTGATCAGGTGATCGTAGACCTTCGTACCCCAGAGGTTTAAATAGCTTCGGGTCGGACCATGCGAACTGTACGTCGTCATGTTGTCGTCGCCGCGGCTGTCGGTTCCCATCGAGTTCGACGCGCCGACGGTGATCGCCGTGCTTTCGTTGCCGGGGGAATGGACCATCCCATAGATCTTCTGACCGGCCGCGTTCTGACCATCGTTTCCGGCGGCGGCGACCGTCACGATACCGATCTGCGACAGTTCCCAGATCTTGTTCGTTACCGGGTCGTTCAGGTACGAATCGATCGCCGGCGTCCCGAGGCTGATGTTGATGACGCGGATGTTGTACGCCTGCCAATTGACGCGAACCCACTCGAGCGCTGCCAAAAGGTCGGCTTGCTTGCCCATGCCTTGGCCGTTGAGCACACGGAGGTTGATCAGGTTCGCATTTGACGCGATGCCCTTGTAAGCGCCTCCGTTCGAATTGGAACTTCCCGCCGCGAGACCTGCGACGTGGGTTCCGTGCCCGTTCGAATCGGCCGTCGTAGATTCGCCTGAAACAAAGTTCTTGCTATACACGACGCGGGTTCCGCCGCCGCTCGACTTGAACGTGTTGTGCGACGAGTAGATACCGGAGTCGAGGACCGCGATACCGATGCCTGTTCCGTCAAGCGTGCCCGCGCTGCCTTGTGAGCGGACGAGGGTAGCCCCGGTGGTCACCTCGACATGGCCGAGGTTAAGCGTGTCGCGGTTCGGCGAAACGTAGTTGACGCCGCCGCTCGTCGAAAGCGCGTTGATGTCGTTGAGCGAAATCGTCGTCACGAAAGTATTGCTTCCGCCGATACGTTCGGCGTTGGCGACTCCGTTCAGCCGGTCGTTCTTTGCCTGGACGATGACCTCGACCTTCCTATTGCCGCCGGTCGGGTCGTTTGCCATCATCTCACGCAGGTCGGGGGAAACATTGTCGCCCTTGAATCGCGAGGCGACAATGCCGTTGTTATTCTTCGGGGGATTCTCAAGATTACGGGCGTCGCCGCCGATCACGATTGGCTTGAACATCGCGGCAACATCGTTGGATTCGACGTTTTCCTTGTAAGCTTCGAGCGAACTTCCGCCGATGATCCGGACGGTGCCGTTGACGAGCGCGGCCGTCAGCGAATCGCTGACGCGGGAGTTTCCGACAAAGTTCGCCAGTTCATCGACAAAAAGGATCGTATTTCGGTTCTCGGCACGGAGTTCGATAAAGATGCCGTCAAGCGTACGAATGACCTCGTTCGCATCTTTCTTCTGATCGAAGAGCGTGTCGACGTCAAGTTTGAGCACACGGGTTCCTTTGAGACCCTCGCCGGCGCGACCGTCCGCGATGCGTCCGGCAAGCGCTTCGACAACGAGCAACTCGTCCTTCCCGACCGCGTCGAGAATCACGGGTTGCTGCTGGCCGCCTTCGCTGAGCGCCGTCGCCAAGCGGTCAACTTCACGATCGAAGCTGGCACTCGGCCGAATCTCGTTGTTCTTGGCGAGAGCCGTTAGGTCGGTCGTGTATTTGGCAAGCAGTCCGGTCGTCTTCTGCTGCGTCGATGTCTGCGCGTAGACGTTCAGGCTGACAACGTTGGTCAGCATGAGCGCCAGCAGAAGAACGAATGCGGCGGTCTTCGTTGCCGGGTTGAACTTGTTTGATTTCCTATTAATAATCATTGCCTTTCATCCTTGACCCTTTCTTCCCGTTCAGTGTTTGTGTTTCCACGCAGGAAACTCTGCCCATTTCTTTACAACGACCGTGCCATAGTGTGTAAGTGTTGCAAATAAAAGGAGTTCTGCGTTTTGAGTCGAGAGTCTCGAGTCGTGAGTCGGTCAGATTGAAACAATTTGATGAGTCAATTTGAACGAATGAATCAGGTTGGAAAGTTTTGGAAGTCAGTACCGCCTGCGTCAGCGGGCGGCCACAGTTCCCGCCCGCTCACGCAGGCGGTACTGACACCCCCAACTTCCCCAACTTTCACTCCCGGGCGAATTTCTGCTATAAGAATTTCAATGCTCAACTCAATCTCATACTCAAAGGAAAACTCACTATGCTCTTTCATACTCAGTCAGCGGCGGTCTACGGGATCGACGCACTCATCGTTGATATCGAAGTAAACCTGCGCGCCCCGCAAAGCGAAAATGATCAATCTCCGGCCGTGACGATCGTCGGATTGCCTGATGCGGCGATCCGCGAATCGCGCGAGCGGATCCGCGCGGCGATCGTCAACAGCTCGTTTTTTTTCCCGGTTCACAAGATGACGGTCAATCTCGCGCCGGCGGACGTCCGCAAGGTCGGGGCGAGTTTCGATCTTCCGATCGCGCTCGCGATCCTCGGCGCTCACGGCGATCTGGTCAAGGGCGACCAGATCCCGGAGACGCTCAGCATCGGTGAACTCTCTCTTGACGGACGGATCCGCCCGGTGCGCGGCGCGCTCTCGATCGCGCTTCGTTGCCGCGAAGACGGACTCCGGAATCTTATTCTTCCCGAAGAGAATGCCTCGGAGGCGGCGGTCGTGAGCGATGTCAACGTCTATCCGGCGCGCGGACTACGTGATGCCGTCGAGATCATCCGCTCGCTTGAATCAGGGCGCGGAACCCCCGTCGCGCCGCTTAAGCCTGATCCGGCGGCGCTGCTCGATGCCGGCGGGCGATACCGGGTGGATTTTTCGGAAGTTCGCGGTCAGACGTCGGCCAAGCGGGCGCTCGAGGTCGCGAGCGCCGGCGGACACAACATACTGATGATCGGCTCTCCGGGTTCGGGGAAAACGATGCTCGCAAAGCGCCTTCCGACGATCCTGCCGCCGCTCGAATTCGAAGAGGCGCTCGAGATCACGAAGATCCACTCGGTCGTGGGGCTGACCGGAAAAACCGGACTGATCGCCGAGCGCCCGTTCAAGAACCCGCACCACACCGTTTCGCAGGCCGGACTGATCGGCGGCGGATCGATCCCGCGTCCGGGGGAAGTGAGTCTCGCGCATCTCGGCGTTTTGTTTCTCGACGAACTACCCGAGTTTGAACGAAATGTCCTCGAAGTTCTCCGGCAACCGATGGAAGACAAGCAGGTGACGATCTCGCGCGCGTCGTCGAGTCTCACTTTCCCGTCGAACTTCATGCTCGTCGCGTCGATGAATCCATGTCCGTGCGGGTACTACGGCAGCAACCGCGAATGCAAATGCTCGCCGATTTTCATCCAGCGTTACGTCGGTCGCATTTCGGGACCGCTGATGGACCGGATCGACATCCACATTGACGTTCCGGCCGTGAATTTCAAGGAATTGCGCGGGAAAGGAGTTCCGGCCGGTGAGCCGTCGGCATCGATCCGCGAGAGAGTCATTGCGGCGCGAAAGATCCAGCTTGAACGGCTCCGGTCGGACGGGATCTTTTCGAACTCGGCAATGACATCCGCCGCGATCCGCAAACACTGCTCTCTCGACTCCGAATGCGAGACGCTGCTCGAACGTGCCATGTACAAGCAGGGACTCTCGGCCCGGGCGCATGACCGGATCCTCAAGGTCGCCCGGACGATCGCCGATCTCGAAACAAGCCCGAACATCAAGCCCGACCATATCTCCGAAGCGATCAACTACAGGTCGCTGGACCGGAATTATTGGACCTGAGAACTGTCAGTACCGCCTGCGTCAGCGGGCGGACCTGCCTTACAAAATTCATATGTGGAACGATACCGAGGAACCCCTCGCATTTCTTATCAGCTTTCGAACCTACGGTACGTGGCTTCACGGCGACGAACGCGGCTCGATCGACCGATTCAACAACATTTACGGAGAGCCTTTGTATCCTCCCGACCGTGCACGTCGTGAGTTAACAACAGGCTTGATGCGATGGAGTCCGGTCAGACTCGATGCCGTTCGTCGATCAGCGGTTCAGAACGCGATCGTCGAAGTCTGCCGGTTTCGCGGTTGGTGCCTGCTCGCATCGAACGTGCGTACGAACCACGTCCATGCAGTTGTGGCGAATCCTGGAATCCACCCGAAACGGATCCTTAATGCGTTTAAGTCATATGCGACTCGGAAAATGCGCAAAACCGGATGTTGGAACGAAACCCACAGTCCGTGGAGCGATAAAGGAAGCAAACGGCGATTGTGGAATACCGAGAGTGTCGAACGGGCGATCGATTATGTTACGAACTGCCAGGGAGACGAATTGCCGGACTGGCTGTGAACGGTCCGCCCGCTCACGCAGGCGTCACTCACGATTGGGATCCGCCCGCTGACGCAGGCGGTACTGACTTTGCTTTCCCCAGTCTCATCGAATTTCCGATCACGGAAAGACTCGAGAGGAACATCGCGCCGGCGGCGGCGATCGGATTGAGGATGCCCGTGACGGCGAGGCTCATGCCGAGCGTGTTGTAGAAGAACGCCCAGAAGAGGTTCTGGCGGACGATGCGTCGGGTCTTCGCCGAGAGATCGAAGATGTCGAGCATCTTTCGCAGCGAGTCTCCCATGAGCACGATGTCGGCGGCCTTCATTGCGATCTCGGTTCCGGATCCCATCGCAATTCCGAGATCGGCCTGCGCGAGAGCCGGAGCGTCGTTGATGCCGTCCCCGATCATCGCGACCTTCAGCCCTTTGTTCTGCAGCGCTTCGACGGCCGCCGTCTTGTCTTCGGGAAGCGCCTCGGCGCGGAAGTCGTCGGCACCGATCTCCCGCGAAACGAAGGCCACCGTCGCTTCCGAATCGCCCGAGACGACGATCGATCTGATGCCCCGGTGTTTCAATTCGGAGACGATCTCCGCCGCGTCCGCCTTGATCTCGTCGCCGAACGCGAGCGCGCCCGCGAGAACACCGTCGCTCCCGAAATAAGCGACGGTGCGTCCGGCCTTTTTCCAACGATCGGTTGTTTCCCTCAGATCGGCGCTCGGCCCGGCGGCGAATTCGGCGGCGAACCGTTCCGTGCCGACAAAGACCGTCGATCCGCCAACCGTGCCCGCGATTCCGGATCCTTTGACCACTTCGACGTCCGATGCGTCGCCGATCTTCGACGTGCGATCCCCGGCGAACCTGACGACGGCTTTGCCGAGCGGGTGTTCGGAATATTTTTCGAGCGCGGCGATTGTCGGCAGCAGTTCCGATTCGAATCTCGGCCCGGCGTCCGAATTTCCATCCGCGCCGGCGGCGAGGGCGATCGATTCATCCCGGGCGAGCGCATAATCGATCAGTTCGAACCGGCCGTCCGTGACGGTTCCGGTCTTATCGAAAATCACGGCGTCGATCGCTCGGATCTTCTCGAGCACACCGCTGTCGCTGATCAAGACGCCCATCCGGGATGCGGTCCCGACAGCCGCCGTGATCGCGAGCGGGGTGGCGAGTCCGAGCGCGCACGGGCAGGCGATGACGAGGATCGTGATCGCCCGCATCAGAGCTTCGTCGCCGGTCGTGAGGCCGAACCCGTAGCAGACGGCGAACGTGATCAACGAGACGACGATCACGCTCGGGACGAAGATCCGTGAGACCTGATCGACCGTACGCTCGAGACCGGAACGACTGCTGACGGCCTGTTCGACGAGTTTGATGATCTGCGCGAGAGTTGAATCGGCCCCGACTTTCGTCGCCTCGATCTTCAGGACATTGTCGACGTTCAAACTTCCCGAGACGACGCTGTTGCCGGGAGCTTTCGCGATCGGATTCGCTTCGCCGGTCAGAAGCGATTCGTCGGCATATGACTCGCCTTCGATGACGACGCCGTCGGCGGGAATGCGTTCGCCGGCCTTGACGACGAACGGGTCGCCTTCATTCAGCGCGTCGATCGAGACAAAGCGTTCCTGGCCGTCGACGAACAACCTGACCTTCTTCGGCATCAACCGGTAGAGCATCGAGATCGCCCGCGTCGTCTTCTCTTTCGCGCCTTTTTCCATCATCTTTCCGAGCAGGACAAGCGTGACGATCGCGGCCGCGGTATCGAAGTAGACGTGCGTCTCACCGCGGAAGGCCTGTAGCGAACTGTAGAAATACGCCGCGAGGATCCCCGTCGCGAGCAGCGTTTCCATGCGGATCGTGCGGTTCAACAGGCCTGTCCAGGCCAAATGGAGTATCGGGCGCGCCGAATAGGCCATCACCGGCGCGGCGAGTATCATCAGGATGAACGGAAAAAGTGCCCGGACGCTTGGCGAGATCTCCTGAAAGTATCCGACGTAAAGCGGGACGCTCAGCGTCATGATGTTGAGCCAAAGGAACCCGGCGACGCCGATCCGGAGGGTCAGGTCGCGCTTTTCTTCGTTCGCGCGCTCGTCATCCGGATCGAATTCGCTGGCCACATATCCGAGCTGCCTGATGCGGCTTCGGATCCGCTCCGGAGGAACGTATTGGGGGCAGTATTTGACTTTGACGAGGTCGGAGGCGAAATAGGCGTCTGCGGAAACGACCCCGCGTTCGCGACGGAGACTGTGTTCGATGAGCCATGAACAAGACGAGCACCACATGCCCGAGACATGTAGCAGCGTCTCTTTCGTTGGCGCGTCCGCTGGTATCGCTGGCTCGGGTTCCTTATTTTCGCGATTCGAAATGAGTCCCATCGCGAGACTCTTTTTGAAAACCTCGCTCTCGCGGAGATCGGTCCCGGCGGCGACGACCCCGCTCTCGAGCAGGATCGTGTAGACATTCAGACAACCGAGGCAGCAGAATTGCTTCAGCCCGGTGTCAAACGTCTGCTCGAAGGGGTTCCGGCCGACATGAAGGCCGCAAAGATCACAGGGGTGTTCGCTCATTCAAAGGGGAAAAGGGGAAAAGTCACTGTCAGTACCGCCTGCGTCAGCGGGCGGAAACTGTGGCCGCCCGCTGACGCAGGCGGTACTGACACCTCACTGTTGTTGGTATTTCGGTTTGCCTTGTTCGTCGAGGATCACAGGGTTCGCTTGCCTGGCGATCACATAGACCCCGACCAGGATCGCGATGAAAAGCAGGATTATTCCCCCGAGTACGATCTGAAGGATATGCCCCTGACGTTTGTTCCAGAAGTCGGTAATTGCGGTTTTCATGATTCTTCGAGTGCCGGCGCCGATCACGGTTTCCTACCGCCGCACCGGCATGATGAACGTTTCTTCAAAAACGTCCTCGGTCGAATCCGGCGTCGCCACGGCCTTGATCCTGAAGTGGTTCACTTCGATACCGGCATCAGATTTCGGTACCGAGATCTCGAACTCCCGTTTTAACTCCTCACCGGACGCGAGTTTGAATTCCGGAGCGTCCAATGCAAACCGCGCATCCGGCAAACCGTCGATCGAAAGCTTCACCGTTGCTTCCTGCTTTCCGCGGTTGGCCAGCGTCATTCGGAAGGTATTATACACGCGGTTGTCGTCGCCGATGCGGTAAAGCGTGGCGCGGTTCGGTGCGATCTGAACCAGAACGCTATGGCGGAGCGAGAGCGCGACCGCGAGGCTCGTGCCGTAGATCAGGATGATCGCGAAAACCGCGAGACGTTTGACGTCGCGGACGCCGATCCGCTGATACCATTTCATCTTCTTGTCGCCGAGAAGTTCGCCCTTCTCGCCCCAGGCATAATGGATCAGCGTATCTTTGCCGAATTTGCCCATAATGAGCTTACAGGCATCGACACACTCGCCGCAGTGAATGCATTCTATCTGGTACGGCGACTTGCGGATGTCGATCCCCATATGGCAAACGCGGATGCACTTTTTGCATTCGACGCAGATCTCTTCGGGATCGCGGTATTGGACGACGAGCGTGTGGTCGTCGCCGAGAATTCCCTGAAGATAGCCGTACGGGCAGACCGTCGTGCAAAACGTCTGACGCAGAAAGGCAAAATCGGCGAATGTGATCAAGGTGACGACCGCTCCTGCGAAACCGCCTGCCGTGACGATGTCGAGCGACAACAGCCTGCCGAGAAGATCCCGCGGTTCAACGAAATACGAGATAAAAACGAACGCCAGAAAGACTGAGCCGACGCCGAGCACGGCGTACACCGCGATCCGCTGGATCCACGCTCTGACGGCCATCGACCGCTTTGCGAAGTATTTGCTGACGAATGTCTTGACGCGCTCCTCGAGGTTGATCGACGCCTCGCTGAATATCATCTGCGGGCAGAGATATCCGCAGTAAACCCGCCCGTACATGATCGAGATCGCGGCAATCACGAACATCAGAAACAGCAGCGAAAAGAAGATGATCGCGAATTCGTTGATCCATAGTTCGTTCCCGAAGATGTAAAAGCGCTGCCGCGGGATGTCGAACCGCATCACGTTGAAGAACGGCAACGCGACGAAGATCAGGAAACAGAGTACGTGGATGATTCTGCGCACCCTGTGCCAATTGAATTTTTCGAGTTGGAAATCCTTGTTTACTACCGGTAGTTTTTTTCGGACTTTCGGCTTTGGTGTGTCGACTAACATGTTATCCCCTTGTTCGATCGAATAATACACGGATCGGACAGCCCTTACATCTTATGACAGGCCGGAACCGCCTCGTTGCTATCGGCCGGTGCTTTCATCATCGGCATCACGCCCCGGGAAACCATGAACAGACCAAGGAGTACGACGCTGACCGCCGCAAGCCGGCTCCCCCAGCGGCTGAGCTTGATGCTGAACGCCGAGGAAAAGATACCGACCGCGAGAAGCGAGGCCGAGGTTCCGAGACCGAAGGCCGTCATTGTCAGAGCACCTGCAAACACCGTACCCGAAGCGAGCGACTTGAGCAACGCGGCGTAGATCAGTCCGCAGGGAAGGAACCCGAGGACGATCCCGAGGGGGAATTTGCTTCCGATCGCGGTCGAACTGAAGAGCTTCGAAAGCGGTCGGAGGAAGCGGGATGTGTAGAGCAGCGGATTGAATTTCTGGAGTCTTTTGCTCGGAATCAAATCAAGCATGATCACGCCGGCGATGATCATCAGCGCGCCGGCGACGATCGCCGTGATGTTCTCAACACCCGCCAATTGGCCGACGAAACCGACAGTTCCGCCCGCGAATCCCGCGGCGGCGCCCATCAGCGCGTAGGTCAGGATCCGGCCGGCATTATAGAGAAGATGGGCCGCGGCCTGTTCACCGAATCGCTTCGAACCGAGCGGCAAACTGTACGACAGGACGAGCGGACCGCACATCGACACGCAGTGCATGCTGCTGAAAAGTCCGAGCGCGAAAATAACGTAAAACTCCCAGGCGTTCATTTGTTTAGGTGCGGAAAAATCCGCACGGCCATTTGCGATTTTCGATTTGCAATTTGCGATCGCGCATTCTTCAACGTACTCTCGTCGACTCACGACTCACGACTCACGACTCACGACTCACGACTCACGACTCACTGCTCACTGCTCAATTTTCACTGCTGACTGCTCACTGCTCACTGCTCACTGCTCACTGCTCACTGCTCACTGCTCCGCGTACCGGATCTTCGGGTTCCGCGCGTGGATGGTTACGCATTCGCGTGTGAACCTGAATTCCTTCATCTGGATCGCGTGCGTCGGGCACCGTGACGCGCACATCGCGCACCGGATGCACGTTTCCTCGTCTTTGAGCATGATCCCGCCGAGTTCCTCGAGCTCCGCGTTCGAGTAGCCGGCCAGATCCGCTTGTGTGATCCCGAGCGAGTCTGACGCGATCTGCATCAGTCCGCGATCCGCTCTGACCTGATGCAGTCCGACCAGTTTTATCAGGTTCTCCGGACACACATCGACGCAGCCGTTACAGGCGATGCAGATCGACGTATCGAACACGGTGTTGACATTGCAGCGCAGGCAGCGCGCGGCCTGCTTGCGCGCTTCCGAATCGCTGTAATTGATCTCGACGATCTCGTTCGACGACGCCCGCTTCTCGCTTTCAAGCGCCGGCGGCAGTTCGCGGCGCATCCGCTCCCAACCGTCAACCATCGTGTATTTTGCCGGAGCCCACGATTTCTTGACGACGACGTCCGTGCGGGTACCGCGAAGATAATCGTGCATCGATCGCGCGGCGATCTGCGCCGAGGCGATGGCGTGGATGAACAGCCGCGGTCCGTGCGCGACGTCGCCGCAGGCGAAAACGTCCGGAGCGGTCGTCTGATATGTGTCGGGATCGACCTTGATCAGTCCGTTCTCGACATCGACGCCGTCACCGTCTTTAAGGAACGACAGGTCCGACTGCTGGCCGATCGCGAACATGATCGTATCGGCGCTGATGTCCTCGATGTATTCCTCGTCGAACTTCGGCGCGAACTTGCCCTCGTCGTTGAATACCGACAGACATTTCACGGTCCGAAGCCCGGTGACGTAACCCTCTTCGTTGAGGATCAGGCGCGGGCCGCGTTCGGCGTGCAGGCGGATCCCTTCCTCTTCGCCTTCGACGATCTCGATCTCATCGGCGGGCATTTCGCTGCGCTTCTCGAGACAGACGATATGGACTTCCTTGTCGCCGCTGAGACGCAATGCGGAGCGGGCGACGTCATACGCGATCCGCTCGGTGCGTTCCATGTCCGACGCCGCGTCCGCCATCGGAACTTTTGCGGGACGGACCGCGGAACGGGCGACGTCATATGCGACGTTGCCGCCGCCGATCACCACAACCTTTCGCCCGATCTCCATCGGCTTGCCTTCGTTGAAGGCGCGCAGGAAATCGAGGCCGTCGAAAACCTGCGGCAATTCGGCGCCTTCGATCGGGATCTTGCGGCCTTTCTGAAGACCGATCCCGAGGAAAATGGCCTTGTAGCCTTCCTTCCGGAGATCGGCGATTGTAAAATCCCGTCCGAGCCGCATGTTGCATTTCAATTCCACCCCCATAGAAAGAATTGCATCAATTTCGGCCCGGACGAGATCACGTGGCAGGCGATATATCGGCACGCCCGCCGTTAGCATTCCGCCCGGTTCGTCGTACGCTTCGAAGACCGTGACCTTGTAACCGAGCTGGATCAGGTCATGCGCGACGGTCAGGCCCGCGACGCCGGCGCCGACGACCGCAATGCGTTCGCCTTCGCCCTGTTCCGGAGGCAGCATCTTGGTGTTGCAGCCTTCACGATACCAGCTGAAATCGCCGGACTCCGGTCCGAATTGCTCGGTCACGAACCGTTTCAGCGCGCGGATCGTGATCGGGGTATCGAGCGACCCGCGGCGGCAGTTCGCCTCGCACGGGGCGCCGCAGACGCGTCCGCAGATCGAGGCGAAAGGATTGGTTGCGCGGGCGATCTTGTAGGCATCAAGATCGCGTCCCTCGGCGATCGCGGTGACGTAGCCGCAGGCGTTCGTGTGCACCGGACAAGCGTCCTGGCACTTGACCATCCGCATCCAATAATCGGCGTCTTTATGGTCGGCGACCTCGAATTGTAGAGAATCGTTAGTCATTTTCGATTTTCGATTTTCGATTTTCGATTTGGATCTGCACCGTCGATTTAGAGTCGGAATCCGGATATGAGACACCGGTGATCGACGATCGCAAATCGCAAATCGAAAATCGCAAATGACCTCAGTCTTTGAACTTCCTGAACACGAAAAGGATCAAAAGTATTGCGTAAATTGCGATCAGCGTGATCACAAAATACATGAATCCGTTCGCCGTGCCGGTTGCCTTGTTGAACGCTTCGACGAGTTGTCCGCGTTCAGAATGGAACGTCTCGCCGTTCATATAAACGAGAAAATACGTCATCGCACCCAACGGAATGATGACGAAGGCAGCCTTCAGGAAAGCCGGAACGTCGGTACCTTTGCGTTCGGTCATCCAGCCGTCCGCGTATTCCTTGATCTCTGTGTTTTCTTTATTTTCGTCCATTCTCGCCTCCGAGTTCTTCCTCTTCGAAAATCCTGTACTTGATCTCTTCGCCCTCGTCTCCCCAATATCCGTCACGGTAGCTTTTCACGAAGAAGTAAAGCGCACCGATCGCGACGATCAGGAAAAAGAAATAGGCGAAATAAACGCTCGGGTATGTGTAGTCCATAGTCTGTTCAGCGGCGCGCTACTGCGCGGCGAAAGTGATCGGTGGTCGGTTGTCAGTGGTCAGTAGCCGAATTCTTTCTGTCCACTGACCACTGACCACTGTCCACTACTTTTCATAGTCATTATCCGGCCGCCAGTCCTTGGCGCGGCCGAGCGTTTGCAGGTACGCGACCATCGCCTTGAACTCGGCCTCGTTGTTCGCGATCCACGGGAACGGCGGCATGATCGATCCCGGAACCAGATCCGCCGGGTTGCGGAAATGCGCGCGGTGCCATTGGTCGTTGTATTTTCCGCCAACGCGGGCCAGATCCGGCCCGGTGCGTTTGGTCCCGAACATATGCGGACTGTCGTAGACAAATTCGTCCGGCGTCGAGATCGGGGCGTCGACGCCGCGCCATCCGTAGCGTTTCGTATCGGCGAGGATCGTCCGGACCTGCTGCGTATGGCAGTACCAGCATCCTTCGCGGACATAGATCGCGCGTCCCTGAAGTTCCTGTTCGTTGAGTTGCCGCAGTTTTCCGACCGGTCCGTTTGCCGGATCGCTGTTCTCGAACGGCTTCGACCAGCTGGAATCGATCAACGGCGGCACGACGGTCGTCAGCAATCCGCCGATAAAGAAGAGTCCGAGCGCGGCGGCGACGAAGAACGCGGCGTTGTAATCAGCTTTCTGTAACATAGTTTCCTCCAAATCCACTCAGTGAGTTCGAATCGGAACTCAAGCGGCCACCTCCGCGGGGTTTGCTTCAACGCCCGATCCTTTTGCGCCGAGCACCGTCGCCAGCACGTTGTAACCGAACGCCACGATTCCGCCGAACATCAGGAATCCGGAACCGAGCCTTACGGCCCACACAGGCTGAAGGGCGACAACCGTGTCAATGAACGGGATCGCCGGATTGTTCCACTGCCAGCCCTGCCAGAAGCCGCCGAGCCAAAGCGTCACGAAGAAACCGAGACCGCCGATCAGCAGCAGCCAGAAACTCCAGTTCGCGAGCGCGTCCGAATAAAGTTCGGTGTTGAAGAGCCGCGGCAGCGCGTAGTACGTACCCGCGATCGCGAAGAACGAAAAGGCTCCGAGAACGGCCATGTGAGCATGTCCCGGGATCCAGTCGGTCTTTGAGACGATCGCGTTGACGACGTGAAGACTATGCATCGGACCCTGGAAGCAGGTGAGCAGGTAAAACACGACCCCGGACATCAGGAACTTCAGCGACACGTTGTCACGAAGTTGGTGCCATTGGCCCTTCATCGTTGCGAAGAAATTGTAGACGGCCGCCCAAACCGGGATCAGGAGCATTACCGAGAAGACGATCGTGATCGTCTGCAGCCATTGTGAGATCGGACCGTGGAGCATGTGGTGCGCGCCCGTCCAGACATAAACGAACGCCAGCGACCAAAAGCCGATCATCGAAAGCTTGTGACTGTAGAGCGGAGTGTTGGATGCCTTCGGAATGAAGTAATAGGCGATCGCGAGCCCGACCGGCGTAAAGATCAGGCCGACGGCGTTGTGGACGTACATCCAGTTCAGGTTCGCTTGGTTGACGCCCGTCGTGAACAGCGTCGCAAAGTTGCCGGTCAGATAAACGAACGCCGTCCAGAGGATCGTTCCCATCGCGTACCAGAGTGTGACGTACATCGCCTGATACTTGCGGTTGGCGATCGTCATGAAGACGTTTGCGCCGAACATGACCCACGCGAGAACGACGCCGACGTCAAGGATCAACGGCAGTTCGGCGTATTCCCAACCCTGGTTCCAGCCCATCAGGAAACTCACGACGGCGCTGAGAATAATGACGTTCCAAAGCACTCCGGTCGCGATTCCGAGTTTCTCGCTCCAAAGCTTGACGCCGCACAGACGGGGCACAACGTAATACATCAGCGCCATGTCGCACGCCAACAGCCAGCCAAACAGCATTCCGTTTACGTGCAGCGGCCGTAGCCTTCCGTATGTCAGTTGCGGGATCGTTCCGAGGAACGACGGCATGACGAATTTTGCGGCGATGAGCAGCGCGATAATTCCGACGATGAAGAAGTAGGTGACCGAACTGAGCAGGAACAACTTCGCGGTCGTGTCCTCGTGGATCATCTCCGTGCGTTTTGCGGATTCCGAGACGGGAATCTCAGCCGCGGCTATGGTTGATTCATTTTGCATTTTTCACTCCAAATTGGATCTGAATTTTCAAACTTCGGTCCGACAGATCCGAAATCCCATTTCCCAAATGTCAATGTCCTCTGATCAGCAGGGTCATCAACCCGGCATCCTTTTTGCCCTGATTCAGGCTCCGTATGTAATTGACGAGGTCGCCGACGTCTTCCGTCGTCAGACCGTAGTCGATCCACGGCGGCATCGCTGTTCCCTGGACACCGTACATGATCGATTCGAAGAGCCGGCGGTCATTGGTTTGCGTCACGAATGCGGTGTTCAGCAAATTCCGCGGCCGCGGCAGAATATCCAGCGAGTTCGCTCCCTTGCCGTCGGCCTTCCGTCCGTGGCAGCCGGTGCAGCGCTGCAGGTAAATGCCCTCGCCGCGTGCGACAGAGTCCGGCGACATCGCGACCGGATTCTGGTCCGGAATTTTGCGCGGCTTGATCTCGGTACGCGCTTCTTTCGTGAAGTTCTGATTGATATAGCCCAAAACTCCCTTGATCTGTTCGTCGTTGAGGACTTTGCCCCAAGCCGGCATCGAAGTTCCGCCGACACCGTTCTTGATCGAGCTGATGAGGCGATCTTCAGGTTTGCTGTTCATGAATCCGGCGTTGGTGAAGTCGCGCGGATACGGATCGAGATAGATCGCGATCATACCGTGCCCGTCGCCCTTGTCGCCGTGACAACGCATGCAGAGGTTCGTGTAGATCTCCTGCGGATTGTTCAAGGCCGGCGGTTTGTTCAATGTTCCGAGGTAGGCCGCCATCGAGCGGAAGTCGCCGTCGCTGAACGTGAACGTCGGCATGATCGAATCGGGGATCAAAGCCCGCGGGTCCTTGAAGTGGGCAACGATCCATTCGCTGTCCTTGATCAGCCCTTCGTACGAGAGGTCAGGCGCGATTCCACCGTCGGTCTCGCCGATCTTATGGCAGGCCGCGCAGGCGCGCTGCTGAACAAGCTGTTCGCCAAGCTTGGCGTCGGCAACGGCCGGCGTTGTCGCGCCGGGTTCGGTTGATTCCGGGGAAGTTGCCGGTGACTTCGTCAGGGTTGCGCGATAGCGGTCAAGCTGCGTTTCGGCGTAGTTGAAACCTCGACGGCTCTTGAGGAAGATCGTCAGGGCCTTGACCTCTTCGTCGGTCATGTTGAATTTCGGCATGAACGACGTGGCACTGTTCGCGCGCGGATCGACGATCGACTCGTGGATGTAGTTCAGGCTCCACTTCTTGCCGACATCAGAAAGATCAGGTCCGAGCGTACCGTTCGAGATTCCCTCGATCCGGTGACAGCCGTAGCAATTCTGCTGGACGAAGACTTCGCGGCCCTTGTTGACGAGCGGAGTCGATTTGAAGTCCTTGTCGGTATGACACTGCGCACAGTTCGCCTGCATGAACTCCTTGCCCTTCAACTTGTCTTTGAATTCGGGTCTCCAGTTCTCCTGGACGACGTAGCCGAGCATCGGTTCGGTCCAGAATTCGTCCTCGCCGTGGGCGTAGAACTCCTGAAGTCCACGACCTTGCCCGTCATGGCAGACCGTGCACCCGATATCGGCGAACTTGTGACGGCGTTCCCACTTGCCGTTGATCTCGCGGTCGCCGAGTTCGGCGGTATACGGGTGGGCTTTGTAGGGCTGGTTGTTTTCCTTGAAACGCGGGTCGTCGATGCCGATATGGCAGGTCGTGCACCGGTCGACGCGGGTGCTCCCGAATTGGGTCACGATGATCTGCTCGATCTTCGGCGAGCGCGAAGCAAGCGCCTCCCGTTCCTGGTCGGTCTTGGCCAATGTCCGCGCCTGGTCGAAATAGGAATTTTGGTAGGTCTCCCACTTGTGGAAGAACTGCTGGTAAAAGACGAACCCGTGCACCCCGAGGATCGCCAAACTTGCAATTGCCAGTGATAATCGCATTTTCATATCGTCAATTCCTTTGCGCCTAGAACGGCGACACAAACTCCCAATTCTGACCCCGGAAAAACGTTCCGATGATGATCAGGACGATGTTCACGACGACGAACGTCAGGAACAGCGTGTTCGCCAGCAGGCGTTCCTTCGCAAACCACTTGCCGACGCCCTTCTGGCCGCGGTCGAAGTACGGCACGAGCAGCAGCACCAGGACCTCGATCGCCGGGATGCCGACGCCGCCCCAGAACGCGGAGTAACTGACCATTTCCTGCAGGCCGAGGAAATACCACGGTGCTTTTGCCGGATTCGGCGGATGCAGAACATTGACTGCCTCTTCGAGCGGAGCGTTGAAGAACGCCGAGACAAGGAGCACGCCAAGCACGGTCAGGATGAAAACGAACAGCTCCGCGAGCAGGAGGTTCGGATAGCTGAAGACCGAGTTGTCGGGCACGTTGCCGACCTTTGCGAACGGTCCGCGGACGAGTCCCTGGATACCGTAGTTCTTCTTCTCGATGACGTTGATCCCGCCGGCCGCGGTGGCCATGGCCATCGCCGGCGCGGGCGTCGCGAGAACGGTCCCGACCGCAGCCGGTTCCACGATGTCGGCTTCTTCCGGGCGCGAAAGCCCGCCGTCTTTGCGGATGCGCCAAAAGTGGATCGCGATCAGCACCACCATTACCACGGGAAGGACGGCGACGTGCAGGACATAAAATCGGAGCAGCGCTTCCTGGCCGACGGTCGTGTCGCCGAGCAGGAGGAATCGCATCTGTTCGCCGACGACCGGTGCGTAGCCCGCAATCGCGGTGCCGACCGTGATCGCCCAGAATGCGAGCTGATCCCACGGAAGCAGGTAGCCGGTGAAGCTCAGAAATAGCGTGAGCAGGAAAAGGATAACGCCGATCACCCAGTTGAACTCGCGGGGCTTCTTGTATGAACCGGTGAAGAACACACGGCACATGTGGAGAAAGACAGCGGCTACCATTCCGTGTGCAGACCAGCGGTGCATGTTCCGAAGGAATACTCCGAACGCGACCGATCCGCGAAGATCGAGCATCCGGTCGTACGCCTGCGCCGTTGACGGCACGTAATAGAACATCAACAAAACGCCCGTAACGACGAGGATCAGGAACAGGAACAGACTGATCAGTCCAAGCCCCATCGTGAACCACGGTTTCAATGTATGCCGGTGAACCTTGACCGGGTGAATGTGGAGGAAGAAGTTGTTGAAGCTGGTCTTTGAACGGCCGAGATCCGTGTACGGCAGGTTGTTCCTGAACACGGACGACCAGATCGCCGCCGGCATGCTGCTCAACGTGCTGAAGATATTGTTCTTTTTCTCGCTCATAATTTTGAGTCAGTGGTCAGTGGTCAGTGGTCAGTGGTCGGTAGTCAGCGATTGGTGATTGTCGAGTAGTTTCTCTGACAACTGAGCACCGTCCACTGACCACTGATTCAAACCGTAAACCATTTGCCGGCAGTAACTTCTTTGCCTTTATCGACTTCGAGTTCGCCGTTCGGGGCCATTGAAAGTTCGTACCACGGCAATGGTTTCGGAGCCGGGCCCCCGGTAACGTTTCCGTCCTGATCGAAACGGGATCCGTGACACGGGCAGGCGAAACCTGTTTCCGAAACTCCGACGATGCAGCCGAGATGCGTGCAGGTGATCGAGATCGCGGCCATCTTGCTTCCTTCACGGATGATCGCTACTTTCTGATCGCCGAGCGCGATGCGTGTTCCGGGCGGGTAATCGTCCGGCGTGCCGATGCTGAAACGTGTCGGCTGTCCGTACGTCGCGCGCGGTTTGATAAACACCAGATTCGAGAACACCGACACGACGGCGGATCCCATGATCCCCATGCTCGTCAGCCAGGCAAGTACCTTTCGCCGCGAGATAGGTTCGCTCGATTCTTCCTGAGCGTTATGTTTTTCGCTCATTCGATTCTTCCTCCTCAACTTCGTTGACCAATTCTTCGATGTCCGACCAAAACACCTGGTACTTCGCCTCTTCGATGTCGCGGAAATAGTCCCTTTTCGCGGCAAAGATGAAGATCAGCGCCGCTCCCGCTCCCATCAGAAGGCTTGCAATGATTGCGATCCAGGTTAGGGTCATAAAAAATGTAACCTGATCGATTCGAACCGGGGGATTCGAGTCGCGGCGAATTCGTACTGCTTTAGAAATCAAACGGCAGCTAGCCAATCGGCGCCTGAGAAACTTTTCACAAGAATCCGTCGAGCATTACACCGGCCGGGCGTAATCGGCGATGGTCTTTGTTTGCAGCGTAGCGATCAATTCGTCCCGAATGCGCTTCCATTCAGCACAAAACGGGCATTTCGATGATTCGTCGCGCGAGCCGCACAGCAGACACTCATCAAGGTACGGGTCATGGTCGAGCAGTCTGAATACATCCCACAAAGTGATGTTCTGGGGTTGTCGGGCCAGTAAATAGCCTCCATGCACGCCTTTTACCGATTCAACGATCCGATGCCGCCGTAGTTCGCCAAGCAGTTTTCTCAAGTAAACGGGAGGGATTCTTTCGCTGACGGCAATTTCGTTGAGGCCGCATAATCTGACGTCGTTTTGACGGGCCAAATATGCGAGCGCTCGAATGCCGTACCCCGTTGCCTTTGAGAAGATCATCAGCGATTGCCTCGAATGCGGATTTTTTTCTCCGCATTCAAATTTGCCTTCAACTCGATCATTGAACAATAATCATTCCGCATCATTTTTCTGATTAACCTGAACAATGCGTTTAAGTGAGATCAAGAAGCTTGTAGACGGTACGGCGGACGCGGCGTTTGCGCTCGATCCGGGCGGCATCATCACAGCGTGGAACGAAGCGGCGGAGAAAGTGTTCGGAATCGGCAAGAGTGACGCGGTCGGGAAGACCTGCAGCGACGTGCTTCACGGAGTCGACGAATGCGGCCGGGTCTGCGGTGAACGATGCTCGATACGCCAGATGGCGCAGAACCGGCAGCCCGTGAAAAGTTATGACCTTGAGGTTCGCAGCGGCGAGAAACCGCGGTGGTTCAATATCTCGGTCTTGATCGTCGATGAATCGAAGTCGGTCGCCCCGCACACCGTTCACATCGCGAGGCCCGCGGATCTTACGAAGCGCTTCGAAATGCTGATGCGGGACTTCGTCGTGACCGAAACGAATATCCCGCATGCGCAGATCGAATCGTTGCGGACACGCAAGCGGACGCCGACGAAATTCACCGACCTTTCAAAGCGCGAGATCGAGATCCTCAGACTCCTGTCGCGCGGCGGATCCTCGAGCGACATCGCGAAAGACCTGTTCATCAGCCGGACCACGGTCAACAATCATATCCAGCACATCTTCAAAAAACTCGGGGCACACAGCCGGCTCGAGGCCGTCCGACGCGCCGAACAGGCGGGACTCATATAGCATTTCGGATTTGGGATTTGGGATTTGGGATTGGGATTGGGGATTGGGATTCCAAGCCGCCTTCGGCGCATTCCATGCCTTCGGCGATTCCAGGATTCCACGCCGCTGGCGCATTACAATGCCTTCGGCGATTCCAGAATTCCACGCCGCTGGCGCATTACAATGCCTTCGGCGATTCCATGATTCCAAGCCTCCTGCGGACGTATTCCAACGCCTTCGGCGATTCCATGATTCCAAGCCGCCTGCGGACGCATTGAAATCTTGGAATTCGCCGCAGGCGATCTGGAATCGGCCAACGGCCGCTGGAATTTTGGAATCGGCCAACGGCCGCTGGAATTCTGGAATCGGCCAGAGGCCGCTGGAATTCTGGAATCGGCCAAAGGCCGAAGGCGGCTTCCGTCCTTTTGCCGAAATCGCGACCATCAACTAGAATCTACCGAGCGATGATAAACGCAAACATGATCGGCTTTGAGGATTTGCCTCAAACGATCCCGCATTTCTGTTTCGAGTCGTTCCGCCGCAACGCGAGGCCGGACGCCTTATCGTACAAACTCAACGACCTTTGGGAACATCTTTCGGGATCCCGAGTGATCGAGAAGGTCCGCAGTATCGCCTGCGGCCTGGCCGGACTCGGAGTCGGTGCGGGCGACAAGATCGCGATCATCTCGGAGAATCGCCCGGAATGGTCGATCGTCGATCTGGCGATCCTTTCTCTGCGTGCCGTCAATGTGCCGATCTACACGACGCAAGCCGTTGAGCAGATCCGTTATATCCTTGAGGACTCGGGAGCGAAGATGTTGTTCGTTTCCGGCAATAAGTTGTGGAAGCACGCCCAGCGCGCCGTGCAAAGCGTAGAGCGGATCGAAAAGATCGTCTTTTTCGATGACGAGGCGCTTCCCGGCGACGAGAGTCGCGCGATGCTTTTGTCCGAGATCGAAAAGCGCGGCGTCGAAGCCGAGAAGTTCGATTCGGAAGCCTTCGACCGGCACTTGGGCGCGGTCCGGAGCGACGATCTCGCGACTATCATTCATACCTCCGGCACGACCGGCGAGCCGAAAGGCGTGATGCTGACCCACGACAATTTTGTGTCGAACATATCGGCGATTTCGAAAGGACTTCCGATCAGCAGCCGCGACCGCTCGCTGGCGGTCCTCCCGCTTTCGCATATTTTCGAGCGAACCGTTTTTTACGTACTTTGTTCGAACGGCGTGGCGATCCATTATTGTGCGTCGTTCGATCAGATCGCCGGCCATCTTCAGGAGGTGAAACCGACGATCATGACCGCGGTTCCGCGACTTTTCGAACAGGTCTACCACAAGATCGTCAAGAAAGGCCGCGCGGCCGGAGGGTTCAAGACCAAGCTCTTTGAATGGGCGCTCGATGTCGGACAGGAATTCTGGGCTGCGAAGGACGGCCACCGTTCGATCTCCGCGGTTCTTGCGGCGAAACAGGCGATCGCCAGCAAGCTCGTTTTTTCCAAGTGGCGCGAAGGGGTCGGTGGATATCTGAGGTTCTTCGTTTCGGGCGGCGCTCCGCTCTCGAAGAAACTCTCGTACGCATTTTGGGCTGCGGGAATTCCGATCCTTCAGGGCTACGGCATGACCGAGGGCTGCATTACGTGCGCGAATCGTCCCGAAGACAACAAGGTCGGTTCGATCGGCGTTCCGTTCGACGGCATCGAAATGAAGATCGCTGAGAAGGACGGCGAGGTGCTCATCAGAGGACGGAACGTGATGCAGGGTTACTTCAACAAGCCTGAGGAAACCGCGAAAGTCCTCGACGAAGAAGGCTGGTACCACACCGGCGACGTCGGGTACAGGGATGAAGACGGCCATTTTTACATCACGGACCGTTTGAAGGACCTCTTCAAACTCTCGAACGGAAAATACGTCGCTCCGCTCCAGGTCGAAAGTCTCTTAAAGCAATCTCCGCTCATCGCGCAGCCGGTCGTCGTCGGCTCCGGCCGAAAACAGGTCGGAGCGCTCGTCGTGCCCGATTGGGACGCGCTCAAGCAAGTCCTTGCCGAAGAGGGAATCACGAACAACGGCAGCCGTGACGAACTCTGCGAAAATCCGTACGTCGTCAAACGCGTGCAGAAGGAAGCGATCGAGCTGACGCGAGAACTCAGCGAATTCGAACGTGTGAAGCGTGTCTATCTCCTGCCGCGCGAGTTTTCGATCGACAAGGGCGAGATGACGCCGACGCTGAAGATCAAACGCAGCGTGATCGACGAGAAATACGGGGAAGCGATCGACGAGATCTGCGGAAGCTGAGCCAATTTTGGATTTGCGATCTTGGATTTTGGATTGCGGGGAACGCGACGGCGGAAACCGCATGAATTCCAGGCGCTCGCGGACCGATGATGCCGCGTATTCTTCACGGAATGCCTCAAGACGCCGGCAGCCCACTCGAATTTTTTCGGGAAAAGTACTATGCCGGCCACGGAACAACTTCGCTCTAAACTCGTCAAGTAGTTCAACGAACTCTTTCAACTCAACCAGCCCGACCTCGACTTCGGTTTTTACGGTATCACGAACGCTATGGCGCGAGAGGTCTCAACAGGAATCAGCGCGGAGGAGATCTGACAATGGATGACCCGACGCGAAAACTGATCCGCAACAGCACCACCGAATTTCTGATCTTTGCCGTCGGCGCGGGCGACGAAACCATCGAGGCCCGTAATAAAGACGATACGAAATGGCTATCGCGGAAACTGATGGCCGAGTTGTTTGGGGTCGGTGTGAACACCATCAACGGCGAACTGACAAATGACCGGACTATTCGAAAATTCGAATAGTTCAACAGGAGGGTGATCGAAAAGTCACGCGGGATGTCGATTTTTTCAACCTCGACGCGATCATTTCAGTTGGTTACCGAGCCAATTCGATCCGCGCGACGCAATTCCGGAATTGGGCGATGTAGGCGAATCGGGTTAAGAGGCTCAGTTCCGATCTTAATTATGGCCGGAAACAAGACGAATACATCGATTGTTTTATGTTGAAGCCAGATATCCAGTACAGAAGTGCAAATGCCGATTGTCATCTCCGCTCCGCGAAGAGCCTTTCGAGGAATTCCCGCCGACGGTTGCTGAGGAGCGCTTCCGCGAGCTCGTATAGCGGTTCGGGGATCTCGGTCCGCTCGACGGAATCTTCCGACTGCGGATAGTGAGAATAGAGGTCGACTTCTGCCGAGCAGAATTCGCAGAACCGGAGATGGACGGTGATCTTGTCGATCTCCCGCGCCGGGATCTCGGCCTTCTGAAAGGCGAGCAGCTTCTCCGATGTCGGACAGTTTGTGTTCTTGCGAAAAAAAGTCATTTCAACTTAACCCGTTAGCAAAATTGGCGCAGTTCCCGTTCCGGTCGAAAAACAACTGCATGGATTCCGGAATTCCCAAATACGCGTTACAGGGGAAATAGAACCGCAATGCAGGTCCGCTTCCAAAACTTTACGCCTTTTGAAACCCCAATCTCTGAACCGCCCCGTCCGGGTGATCCACATACGTACACGCAACTTCAATAGACCATTACTCTTACCTAGACTGTTAAACAATGAAAAAATTCAGAAAAAAGTGTTGCTCAATTTATTCGTAATTGCTAACATCTAGATTGTAGTTGATCGGCACACAACAGTACCGGTCGCTGCCTACCAGATCGATCGCGTTGCTCAGTGATCGAATCAAAGCATCTACCCTTCTCAACAAAACTTTCTGCAAGTCTGAAATCGACGCATTTCTCGATCGGGAAGAGGATCGCGTTGGAGCGGGGCGGGGCATGTCTACCTAAAGCACGAGAATCACTTCAAATCGGACATTATCTCTATGAGCGCAATCAAAAAGCAGGAACGCCTTCCACGGGCGATTCAAAACCGTCAGATCAAGATCGGAAAATGGACGGAAAGTCTGAAGAACTCCGATGTCAACCAGATCTGGGCGGAGCTGCACCGAATTGTATCTTCGCATCCATTGGTTCGGGCCTCGAAGAGTGCAGGTTTTCTTGTCGAAGAGGGCAAATACAACGCCTACACGGATCTTACTCAAGAGCTGTTCGTGGCGCTTCTCGGTAAAGAACGCTTTCAGCATTATCTTGACACGGAAATGACCGATGCCGAGATCGAAGCCGAGATCAGTCAGATCGAGCTCACGAATCTCCTAACGGCCGAACTTCGCAAGCGTTATCCCGAAAGCTATCGGCTGGCGCGCCGAATTTCGACGCTTATCCAGTCGAGCAAGACCTTCAAACGTTTCGACAACATCGGCAATGCCGAGATTCACCGACGCCTTGCCGACCGGACCTACGGACTCGCCGACTGGCCCGATGCCAAGACCCGCCGCAACGTGCAGGAAATGGAAGAACGCGTCAAGGTCGTGTCGTTCCACAGCCGCGATACACGCATGGTCGGATGTACCGGCGACGCACAGATCGTGATCAGCAACGTCGATCTTGAGAAACTCATCATCCGTGTCCTGAAGGCGGTCGATTCGCCGGTCGATGTCCGCTCGCTCCGATCGTTCGTCATGTCCCGGCTTCCGGTCATGGACATCTACCTCGTACCGATCGGCGGCACCGGACACGATGACGACGACAACCACTTCGAATACGAGCACGCCGACACGCGAGAAAACCCGGAACAGGGGTTCCTGCGCCGCGAAGGCGAAACGATCGCGACGGAGTTTGTCGAGGGTTTTCTTGAAAGCCTCAGCAAAAGTGTTCGCGGGAAGGCGAAGCAATACGATCGAATGATCAGCGTCCTCTGGCACTGCTACCTGACCAGCAACAGCGGGACACAGCTTGAGGTCGCGGAGATGCTCGGCGTCTCGGACTCGCTGGTCTCCGATTACCGCAAGCGCATCGAGTCGAACCTCCAGTCGCTCTCGTTCAACGGCGTCAACGAAGCGCGCCAGTTTGAAAAGGCGCTCAAGCAGAAGGTCCGTTCGATCATTTCTTACGAACGGGAAAACGTGAGTGTGTAACCTCGATTATCTATCCGGCCCGAACGTGTTACTATGACACCTGCAAATCTGCCCGATTACCCCGAGAACAAATTTCCGCAGCCGTTATCGTCCCTTGAACGGTTGTCCAAATGGCCGACAATTGATGTCTTCCGAAAACAAGCTTGATTACCGATCCCTCTCATCGCCCGGAAAAAAGGGCGGAACAAACTCACACGAACAATCCTCGCTGAAACCTCCCGGATCCACCAAACCTCAGACTCACACGACCGAAGACTCACAAGAACCCGCTCACGCTCAAAGCCTGACCAACCCTTACACAACGCAAAACCAGGAATTTCCGTCTGAAAGGAATCCCGGCAATTCATTTGCCGAGACCTCCGGACAGACGGAAATTTTTGTGTCTGAATCGAGGCCGGACGTGGTGCCTGAGGCCGATCTCGGCTACGCGGAACAGGTCAAGCGCCGGAAGGCCGAAAAGATAGCGGATCGCGACCGAAAGCTGATCAACGACGAGAACTGGCTCCGCCGCAACGGCCATACACTGAGCTACATCGGGCTTTACATGTTCTCGATCCTCGTTTTGTTCAGGCCCTACGAATTGATCCCCGGACTCGGGTTCCTCTCGGCAACCGCGTTTTACTTCGCGATCGGAACGCTCGCCGTTTTCATTCCGACGCAGTTTGCGGCCGAGGGAAACATCACCTCGTTTCCGACCGAAGTCAAAGCCGTTCTCGTGATGGCCGGCATCGCGCTGATCACGATACCGATCGCGAAGGACCCCGGAATGGCTTGGGAAGCGTTCAACGAGCCGTTCGTCAAGGCCGTCCTGATGTTCGTCGTGATGGTCAACGTCATCCGGACGCGCCGGCGCCTCGTCGGAATGATGTGGCTCTCGCTCTCGATCGGCGTCGTCCTGAGTTATCTCGCGCTCGGAATGTACATGCGCGGCGAAATGACCGTCGAAGGTTATCGCGTCGGCGAGGTCATCGGCGGAATGTTCGAAAATCCGAACGAAATGTCGATGCACCTGATCATGATGCTTCCGCTCGCGGTCGCGCTCGGGCTGGCAACGAAGAGCAAGGCAGCAAAGATCATTTATTTCGCGACGGCGATCATTCTCGTTTCCGCGAATTTCATCACGTTTTCGCGCGGCGGATTTCTCGGCCTGATTGGTTCAATGGCGGTTCTTGCATGGAAGCTCGGACGAAAGAACAGGCTGAACGTGACAATTGTCGGGGTCATCGCGACGGCACTCGCGCTGATCCTTGCACCGGGAAACTTCGGGATTCGGGTTCTTTCGATCTTCATTCCGGGACTCGACTCGGTTGGTTCGTCGGATCAGCGCCGGGAATTGCTCGAACGCTCGATCATCGTCACGCTCCGCAATCCGTGGGGAATCGGAATCGGCAATTTCCCGATCGTCGGCATCCACAATCTCGTTTCCCACAATGCGTATACGCAGGTCTCGTCCGAACTCGGATTGCTCGGTCTCGCCGCGTACCTCATTTTCATGGTCAGTCCTTTCAGAAAACTGAGCGCGATCGAAAGGACGCTGTTCTCCGAAGACGACCACAACTGGTTCTACTATGTTTCGGTCGGACTGCAGGCAAGCATCGTCGCATATTTGATCTCATCGTTCTTTGCCTCGGTCGCGTATAATTGGTTCATTTATTATCTGATCGCCTATGCCGTCGCGTTCAGGCGGGTTTATCGGTTGGAGGCCGGGATTTAGGGTCGCTCGCGTCGTTGATGACATCGATTCTACAAGTCGTTTTTGGGGTTGCGGCAGCAGGTCTCGCGTACGTTTACGCCGGCTATCCGCTCTTGGTGTGGATCGTGAGCCGTCTTGCCCCGCGTCCCGTCACGCGCGCCGATTTTGAGCCGCGGGTCACGGTTCTGATCACGGCGTACAATGAGGAACCGGCGATCGCCGACAAGATCCGGAACACGCTCGCGATCGATTATCCGCCCGAAAAGCTGGAAATACTCGTCGCGTCGGACGGCTCGACCGACCGGACCGAGGAGATCGCCGCGACGTTTCCCGGCGTTATCGTGTTTCGCCAGGAAGGTCGGCGCGGGAAAACCTTTACGCAGAACCGCGCGGTTGAACGCGCGAGCGGCGACGTGATCCTTTTCTCCGATGCGACCACCGAATATCAACCCAACGTGCTGCGCGAACTGCTTCCGAATTTTGCCGATCAGACCGTCGGATGCGTCGCCGGTAAACTCACCTACGTCGATGATTCACGTTCGAACGTAGGAAAGGGGGCGAAAAGCTATTGGAATTACGAGACGTTCCTCAAAAAGGCGGAAAGCCGGGCGTGTTCGCTGATCGGTGCGTCGGGTTGTCTTTACGCGGTCCGAAAGTCCGCGTACCGTGAGATGTATCCAGAGGCGTGCAGCGACTTTCTGATCTGCACCGTTATTTATGAGCAGGGAATGCGCTCGGTGTATGAACCAAACGCCGTTTGTTTTGAAGAGACGAATCGCCGGACCGACAAGGAAATGAAGATGCGCGTGCGGGTAATCTCGCAGACACTTACTGATCTGTGGCGCAACCGATCAATGCTGAATCCGTTCAGGAGCGGCTTCTACGCGATCGAGCTCATTTCACACAAGTTGCTGCGCTACGCCGTTCCGCTGCTCCTGATCGTCATCTTTGCCGCCTCGGCGGCGCTGATGGGCGGATCACAGTTCTTTGAGATCGTTTTTCTTTCGCAGGTCGCGTTCTATTTCGTTGCCGCGCTCGGACTGCTGATCGAACGCGCCGGGGCAAGGATCGGCATTTTCGCGATCCCACATTATTTTGTACTTGCCAACGTCGCGTCGGTGATCGGTTTCTACAAGTTCGTGCGGGGCGAGCGGTACGCGACCTGGGAGCCGATCCGCGATAAGAACAAGGAAGCCGAGAGCGTTTAGACCTTTTTTCAGTCCGTATGACGACGCGAGCGTTTGTTGAAGAAAAATATGCTGACTGTCCGAAGATCCGGGAACGGGCGCATACGGTCCGGCGCGGCCGAAACGTGGTCGGGAACCCGAAGATCAGCATCATCATTCCCGCGTACCAGATCGCTGAGTTTGCGGAAGAAACCCTGGCCTCTGTGTTCGAGCAAACCTATACGGATTTTGAGGTCATCGTCGTCAACGACGGCTCGCCTGATAGTGCGGCACTCGAGGCGGCGATCGAACCGTTCGCCGATCGGATCATATACGCCGTCCAGGATAACAGCGGCGCGTCGCAGGCCAGAAATACGGCGATCTGTTTTTCAAACGGCGAGTGGCTCGCGTTTCTCGACGGCGACGACGTCTGGCTTCCGGGTCATCTCGAATCGCAGGTATCGTTCGCCGAGCGTGAAGGTTACGACATGGTCTATTGTGACGCCCTGCTTTTCGGTGAACCGCTCTTCGACGGCGACAATTTCATGCGGACGTCGCCATCGAGCGGCGAAGTAAGTACGGTGAGTCTGATCCGGGCCGAATGCAATGTGATTACGTCCGGAACGCTGCTCCGGCGGAGCTGGGCCCAGCGCGTGAACATGTTCGACATCAGATTGCAGCGGATGCAGGATTTCGATCTCTGGTTCAGGATCGCCCAAGCGGGCGCGCGGATCGGCTATCAAACCGAGATATCCGTCAGGTATCGCGTTCGGGCCGAAGGATTGTCGGGATCGAACGTCGATCGATGCAGCCGGAACATCCGTGCGCTTGAGGTCATTCGGGATAAGTACAATCTCGACGCCGACGAGCTCAGAGCCTGGGAATACAAGATGCTCGAATACGAGGCCGAGCATGATCTTGAAAAGGGCAAATTCCTTCTGATACACGGCAAGCATGCCGAGGCCTACTCGCACTTGAGAACTGCCAACAAGTATTATCGAAAGCCGAAACTCGCGATCATCGCCGCGTTGATCAAGGTTTCTCCCAGACTGGCGTTGACGATCTTCAAGCGGTTCCGAAGCGCCGAATATTCATTCATATCGACGCATCGTTGAGAGCCGAAACGTGGAAGCATCTGATAGACAACCGTCGCTGAAAGTACAGAGCGCGTGGCTTTTGTTCGCAAAGGTCGTCGGCTTTGTCTTCAGCTTCGTGCTTCCGCTTCTGGTCGTCCGGTTTCTTGCGCAGGAAAGCGTCGGCGAGTATCGCCAGATCTTCCAGGTCGTGCAGAACGCGGCCGCGATCCTTCCGCTCGGCGTCGGGATGAGCGCGTTTTACTATCTTTCGCGCGAACCCGAACGTCGCGGCGCGACGATCTTCAACATCCTGATCTTCAACACGATCGTCGGCATCCTGGCCGTTATCGTTCTGACGCTGTTTCCGAAGCTTATCGGCGGCCTGTTTCACAGCGAGGAGATTACCCGGCTCGCACCGCTCATCGGACTTGTGATCTGCTTTTGGATTGCCGGATCGTTCCTCGAACTCGTCGCCGTTGCGAATCAGGAACCGCGGTTCGCGACCGCTTTCATCATCCTCGCGCAGTTCACCAAATCGGCGCTGATGATCGGCGCGGTGATGGTCTTTTCTACGGTCGAATCGATCGTGTACGCCGCGCTCGCGCAGTCGATCATTCAAACGGCCGTGATGTTGTTCTACCTTCGTTCGCGGTTTCCGGGTTTTTGGCGGAGTTTTGATCTCGGCTTTCTGCGCGAACAGCTCATTTACGCGATCCCGTACGGGTTTGCGGGCCTTCTCTGGACCGCGCAGTCGGACATTCAGTACTACTTTGTCGGCTATCATTTCAATTCCGCCGACTACGCGGTCTATGCCTACGGCTGTTTCCAGTTTCCGCTCGTGACGATGCTTTCGGAGTCGGTCTCGTCGGTCCTGATCCCGCGGATGAGCGCGCTGCAGGCCGCCGGCGACAAACGCGAGATGATCAGGCTCTCGGCACGCGCGATGCAGAAACTGTCATTCTTCTTTCTGCCGATCTATCTGTTCCTGCTGATCACCGCGCAGACGTTCATCGTCACGCTGTTTACAAGAAATTACGAACGCGCCGTCCCGATTTTCTCGATCAATCTGACGGTGATGCTGATCTATATCTGGATCTCGGACCCGATCGCCCGGGCGTTCCGCGAACTCGGCCGCTATATGCTCGTCTGGCGCAGCTTTGTTGCGGTCGGATTGGTTGCCGCGCTCTATTACGGAAGCCGCAATTTCAGTCTCCCGGGAATCATCGGGATCGTCGTTGTGATCGCGTTCGTCGAGAAGTTCGGATCGGAGATCATGATCGTCCGCCGGCTCGGGGTCCGGCTTTCGGACGCCAGCCAGCTTTCAGGAATTCTGAAGACCGCGGCGTGTGCGATCGCGGCCGGAATTCCGACATGGCTGTTCCATAGTTTTGTTGCGCCGACAATTGCGCAAGCCGCGGGAGAGTTCGCCCGCGGGACGCTCGGGCTCGCGAAGACCAGCATCGTCGACTTCTTCTCGGGTGCGGTCGTGCTCGGGCTCTGCTTCATTGTCTTCGCCGCTGTCTATCTGCTGACCGCAAGCCTTGCGGGCGTCATCGAAGAAGAGGAAAAGAAATCGATCTTGGCGATTGTAGTAAAATTCAGACGGGCTGCCGGCAAGCTTTTCGGCCGGAACCTCGAAACACAGATCTGATATGTGCGGTATCGCGGGCTTCATTTCAACCGACGCGCGCGCGGACACGACTGTCCGCGAGGCTCTCCTCGACCGTATGTGCCGCATTATCACGCACCGCGGACCGGACGAGCAGGGAACGATCGTTCGCGATCGGGCGGCGCTCGGGATGAGGCGGCTATCGATCATTGATCTCAAGACCGGCCAGCAGCCGATCTTCGACTGTACGGGCGAGCTCGCGATCGTCTTCAACGGCGAGATCTACAACTATCGCGAACTGAAGGACGAACTCGAGAGCCGCGGGCACCGGTTCAAGACGCATTCCGACACTGAGACGATCGTTCACGCCTATGAGGAATTCGGCAAAGAATGCGTCAATAAGCTGCGCGGTATGTTCGCGTTCGCGATCTACGATTTCCGCCGCCGCATGCTGTTTCTGGCGCGCGACCGGGTTGGAAAGAAACCGCTCTTTTACACGGTCACGCGCGACGGTGAGTTTGTTTTCGGATCGGAACTGAAGTGCCTGACAGCACACGGCGGATTCGAGAAAAGACTTGACCTCGCCGCGCTCGACGCCTATCTGACTTTCGGCTACGTCCCCGAAGAGTTCTGCATTTTTGAGGGCGTTGAAAAACTTCTTCCGGGACATACGCTGACGTTCCGCGACGGGCGCGTCATCACGAAGCAATACTGGGACTTCAGGTTTGACGGGTCTGAAGGCCAGCATTCCGAGCCCGAGTACGTCGAGATGATCCGCGAAAAACTGCGCGAAGCAGTTCGGATAAGACTCGTCTCGGAAGTTCCGCTCGGCGCGTTTCTTTCGGGCGGAGTCGATTCGTCATCGATCGTCGCGATGATGGCGTCGGTGTCGGACGCACCGGTCAAGACCTTCTCGATCGGTTTCAACGAAGACTCATTCAATGAGCTAAAGTTCGCACGGATGGCCGCCGAGCGCTACAAGACTGAACATCACGAGTTCATCGTCACGCCTGAACTCGTCGAGGTCGTCGACGACCTGGTCTGGCATTTCGACGAGCCGTTCGCCGACAGTTCGGCGCTTCCGACCTACATGGTCTCGAAAATGGCCCGCGATTTCGTCACGGTAGTGCTTTCGGGCGACGGTGGCGACGAACTTTTCGGCGGATATACTCGATACTCGATCGACAAGCGCCGCAGCGGCCTGGGGAGACTTCCGGCGCCGATCCGGAGCGGGCTTCTGCGTCCGATCAGCGAGGCGCTGCCGGCGTCGGCGATAGGCCGGAATTTTCTTTATAACGCGAGCCTCGACGCGGTCGATCGCTATATCGACAGCGTTTCGCACTTCGGGCGTCTCCGCAAAGGATCGCTTTATTCGGCGGGCCATCGGAACGCGCTCCGATCGCTCGAAGGAAAGGCTGAGGGTCTCTTCAGACTGAATGCGTCAAAGCCGGAATCGCAGGACCCGCTCGCTCGGCTTCTGTATCTCGACAGCAAGACATATCTGCCGTCGGACATACTGACGAAGGTCGACCGGATGAGCATGGCGGTCTCGCTCGAGGCGCGTGTTCCGCTCCTCGATCACGAACTGATCGAACTCGTCGGTGCGATCCCTTCGCGGCTGAAACTTAACGGCCTGGAAACGAAGTACATCTTCAAAAAGGCGATGGAGGGCATCGTCCCGCACGAGATCCTTTATCGCGAAAAACAGGGCTTCGGCGTTCCGATAAACGAATGGATCAACTCCGAGTTGAAAGATCGGATCGGCGAGGACCTGCGGGCAAAAAAGACCGCGGAGCGTGGATTCTTCGAACAAAGTTACGTCGAATCGCTGATCGCGGAACATGCCCGCGGACGTCGCGACAATTCGCATCTCCTTTGGATCCTCTGGATGCTGGAACTCTGGCACCGGAGATACATCGATCATTGAGCCATGAAATTTGAGGAACACGCGGAAGCAGCGCTTAGGGACCCCGCCCTGAGAGAATCGGCGGCACGGCATGAATTTGTCAACGCGACGACCGAAACCGACATAAGCGTGCATGTTCTTGGCCGTGGGCCGGGGCAGCAACCGGCCCCTTCCCGGCACGCCATCGTAGCCGTTGCCGCCTGAATTGAATGACTGAAGACCTGATCAACAAATTGACCTGGAATCTGCCGTGGCTGGTTCGCTATCCGTTCGAACGCGCCGGAAGTTTTGCGCGCCGCACCGCGTTCGAGAAAAAACACGTGATCATAATGATCGCGAACCACTTCGAACCGGCCTGGAGCGCGGCCGGACCGCTCGGAATCGACGATCAGCTGCGCCGTCTCGACGAATGGTACCTGTTAGCCCGCAAGGCCGGCGAGACGGTGCGCGACGCCGACGGCACGAAGTTTCGTCACACGAACTTTTATCCGGCGGAACAGTACGATCGGCGGATCCTCGACAAAATGGCCGAGATCCAGTCCGAGGGACTCGGCGAGACCGAGGTCCACCTTCATCACGGGGTTGACGCTCCCGACACATCTGAAAACCTTCGCCGGGTGTTCGCCGAATTTCGGGACTGCCTCGCGGACGAACATCGTCTGCTTTCCCGGCTTGACGGCGAGGGAATGCCGCGCTGGGCGTTCGTACACGGCAATCTCGCGCTCGCAAACTCCTGCGGCGGAAGGTTTTGCGGTGTCAACGACGAAATGGCGATCCTCGAGGAAACCGGCTGCTACGCCGATTTCACGTTACCCTCGGCGCCTGATCAATCGCAGGTCGCAGTTATCAACAGGATCTACGAGTGCGGTTTTCCACATGTGGAAAAGATTCCGCATCGACGCGGCAGACCGGTCGAGATCAGACAGCCGGGCATCAGGTTCCCGGTGATCTTTCAAGGTCCGCTCGTCTTCAATTGGACCCGCACGATCAAGGGAATTCCGGTTCCGCGGATAGAGGACGGCGCGCTCGTCGCGAATCAACCGTCGGATCTCGCCCGCTTCAATCGCTGGAAGAACGCAAACGTCACGGTTCGGGGAAAGAGCGACTGGATCTTCGTCAAGCTCTATTGTCACGGCTTTTTCGACCACGACCAGTCGGCCTGCATCGGCGACGATGCGCGGCGATTCTTCAGCTCGATCATCGATCACGGCGCGACAACGGGCGACTACAAGGTCTGGTTCGCTTCTGCGCGCGAATCGATGAATATGGTCCTTGCGGCGGTCGACGGCGCAAACGGCGAACCCGGTGACTATCGCGACTATCGTTTCCGTTCGATCATGCGCGAAGAATCGCCGAAAAACTAGAAATCATAAGGCTTTAGCAGTTTCTTAGGGGGAAAATCAGGGAGCGGTTCGGCGATACGCCGGCGAAAAATGGTCAATCCGATAGACAAACTGAAGAAATTGAAGGGACGCAGCTGGACCGAACTCCGGACGCGCGGCGAACAGGCTTTTTCAGTCTACTCGGAACAATTGGGACTTGGAACCAAACTCCCGACGGACCGAGAATTCGCCCAACTTCTGAACCGTAAGACCTTTGGAAAGGGAATGATCTCGAGCGACGTCCTCTTTGAACGATTTTTTGAGACCTCGGCACCGCGGTTCTTTCCGTCGATGACGGATACCCAACTCTCGATCAGCGCCTTTCAACATCGATTCCGCGGACCGGCGATCGCGAACGTGATCGAACGCGCAGAAAAGATAATCGACGGCAAATTCGATCTCCTGGGCTATTCGAACGTCGATGTCGGCACCGCGATCGACTGGCACTACGAGCCGATCTCCGGAAAACACCTTCCGATCAAACACTGGAAACAATTTGACGAACTTGACTCGGAAGAGACCGGCGACAAGAAGATCATTTGGGAGATCAACCGGCATCAGCATTTTTTCACGCTCGGCGTGGCGTATCTTTTGACCGGGGAAGAACGCTATGCGGCGACTTTCGCACGTCACATCGGCAGTTGGATGGAGCAGAATCCACCGGGTTACGGAGTGAACTGGGTCAGCAGTCTCGAAGTGGCTTTCCGTGCGATCTCGTGGCTTTGGGCGCTGCATTTTTTCCGCGACTCGCATAGCCTGACGCCGGACCTCCTGCACAAAGTGCTGAAGTTCCTGTACCAGCACGGGCGGCATCTTGAGAAATACCTTTCAACTTACTTCAGCCCGAACACGCATCTGACCGGCGAGGCGCTCGGACTTTTTTACCTCGGCACACAACTCGAAGTGCTCGACCGGGCCTCGCGTTGGCGTGAACTCGGGTCCGAGATCCTGATCGCGGAACTCGACCGCCAGATCCACGACGACGGGGTCTATTTTGAGCAATCGACGTGGTATCAGCGCTATACGGCCGATTTCTACACACATTTTCTGATCCTGCAGGCGCTCTACGGGGTGCATCCGGACGACAAAGTGCAACGCCGGATCGAAACCAGGTGTCAGTCAATCTTCGATTTTCTTCTTTACGTCACGCGGCCCGACGGAACAACACCGATCATCGGCGACGACGACGGCGGGCGTTCACTTCCGCTCAGCGCGAGCAGAACGAACGATTTCCGCGGATGTCTTTCGACGGCCGCCGTGCTGTTCGATCGCGGTGATTACAAACATATCGCGGGTTCGCTTGCCGAAGAGACCTTCTGGCTGCTCGGCGAAGAGGGCGCCGAAGGTTTCGCCAACGTTCATGCGTCGCCGCCGCGTCAGACGTCGCGGGCTTTTCCGGACGGCGGATATTACGTTATGCGCGACGGTTGGGCTGCCGGAGACAACTACATGCTCGTCGATTGCGGCGAACTGGGCGCGCTCAGCGGCGGTCACGGTCATTCGGACGCGCTCGCGATCGAGGTGGCGATCGGAGGGAAGACGCTGCTTGTCGACTCCGGAACGTACACTTATCACGAATCGTCCGAGCTTCGTGACTATTTCCGGACGACCACCGCGCACAACACCCTGATGATCGACGACCGGTCGCAGTCGGAACCGGGCGGAAAGTTCTCATGGAAGACACGCGCCGAGACAGAGCCGATAACTTGGATCGCCGAAGAGCGCTTCAATTTTTTCGAGGGGGCACATAACGGCTATCAGCGGCTTGAGGATCCGGCGACGCATCGCCGGAGCATTCTGTATCTTAAGAACGATTACGCGATCATGCGCGATTATGTCGATACGCTCGGGACCCACGAATACGCGTTGAACTTTCACTTCAACAAAGAGACCAATCCCGCGATCGAGGACACCGCAAGCGGAGTTCTCGGCGTGGGCGAATCCTCGACCGACGGCGACGGCTGGCGGATGTTCACATTCGGCGACAACGGCAGCTGGCAACGCAAGGAAAGCTGGATTTCCGACAATTACGGAAAGCGGATCAACGCTCCGTTCTTGCGGTTCGTTTCGAAGGGAACCGGAGCGCAGGAGTTCTTCACATTCATGCTTCCGGCCGATCGCGGATTCGCGAAACCGGAGATCTTCGAGACCGCGGTCGCCGGCGGCCGGGCGTTCGTCGTCAACTACCGCGGTTATTGGGATCTATTCGTCTTCGCCGACGAATACGATCAGATCGTCCGTACGGAACTCTTCAACACCAACTTCAGATTTTTCTGGGCGCGGCTCAGCCAAGGCGAGCAACTGCCTGAGGAGTTCGTGATGGTCGGCGGTACGCGCTTCTCGCTCGGAAATCGCGAGATAATAAACTATCCGGCCGAACTCAAATTCGCGGTCGCGCGGCGGCTGGGCACGCGGCTCAACGTTCGCACGAGCGAAAACGTCTTCAGCGTTTCGTTGCCGCAGAAGGCACCGAAAACGTTCATCCTGAAATCTCCCGACCTCGGCTGACAATTCCGCGCGGACTTGAATGTGCTAACCTTTCAAGCGAAATTACGCGTGAAAAAAAAATGACTTTGCCCGCGAATCTCCACCAATGAACGCGAATCAAAACAGAAAAGGCGACCGCGGCGATTCCGTAAATGTTGATAAAATGTTATTTCCGTGGGTTTTGCTTGTTCAGCGTTCTCGATCAAGCACCTGTCGATTCACGGAAATTCACGAGAATTCGCGGGCAAGATCCGCCCACGCGTGATCTGCGTTCAACGCGCGGAGATCGATGAAAAAGAACGTACTTCAATTGATCGGCAGCTTTCATCAGGGCGGATCGGAGCGCCAGGCCGTCCAACTGTCGAAGTTGCTGATTCGTGACGGTTCGGTGAATGTTTTCGTCGCAACTCTGAACCGCGATGGCGTTCTGCTTGATGAATTGGGTTCCGAATACTCCTCGCCGATCCCGGAATTCAAACTCGTATCGTTCCGCGACCTGAATTTTGCGGAACAGGCTATACGTTGCGCCAAGTTCCTGAGAGACAACCGGATCGACGTAATTCATACCCACGATTTCTACACGAACATTTTCGGCATGGCCGCCGCGACGATCGCGCGGGCTTCGATGCGGATCGCGTCAAAGCGGGAAACCGGAGGAATGCGCTCTCGGTACCAGGACGCGGTCGAGGGTTTTGCGTTCAGACAGGCGCACAGGATCGTCGTCAACTCGGATTCGGTAGGCCGATACTTGGCGGGCCGTGGTATCGATACCGAGAAGATCTCGCTGATTTACAACGGCGTCGATCTCGAGCGTCTCAAACCGGCGACCGGGGACACGACGGCGATCCGTGAATCGCTGCGCTTGCCAACCGAAGGCCCGATCGTCACGCTCGTTGCGAACCTTCGCCACCGCGTCAAGAACCAGCCGATGTTCGTCCGCGCGGCGAAGCGGGTGTTGGCCCATTTTCCCGAGACGCATTTTGTGCTGGCTGGCGAAGGCGAACTGCGGGGCGAACTCGAGTCGCTTGCTTTGGAACTCGGGATCGAAAAAAGCGTCCATCTGATCGGACGCTGCGATTGTGTTCCGGAATTGCTTGCCGCCAGCTCGATCGGCGTTCTGACCAGCGATTACGAGGGTTTTTCAAACTCGATCCTCGAATATATGGCGGCCGCACTGCCGGTCGTCGCGACGCGCGTCGGCGGCGCGGCGGAGTCGATCACGGAAGGCGAGACGGGATACTTGGTCGAGGCCGGTGATGAGGCGGCGCTTGCTGATCGAATGCTCGATCTTCTGAAGGATCGGCAGACGGCATCTGCATTCGGCGAGCGCGGACGAGCGGTCGTTGAAACCAACTTTTCGTGCGCGGCGCAATTGCGGCGAACGCTCGAAATTTACGGTGTATGAACGAAGGGAACGAAGCCAGAACGCGGGTGCTGATCGTCGCGCCGTCGCCGGACAAGATCGGCGGGCAGGCGATCCAGGCGCGGCGTTTGATCGAGGCCTTCGACGGCAATCCGGAGATCGAGCTGACGTTTCTTCCGAACGATCCGCCAACGCCGTTCAGCGGGATGAAATATCTGCGAACGGTCGCGGCCTCGATCCGATTTTGGATCTCGCTACTGATTCAGGTTTCGACCGCCGACGTCGTCCACGTTTTCTCGGCAGGAATGTCCGGATACGTGATCGCGACGCTCCCGCCGCTGATCGTCGCGCGGATCTTCGGTGTTCCGGCCGTCCTCAACTACCACAGCGGCGAACTCCGCGAGCACATCGAACATTGGCCGCAGACGTCTCTTCCGACGATGCGCCGCTTCCAACGCGTCGTCGTGCCGTCGGAATTCCTCGTCGCGATATTCGCGGATTACGGGATCAGGGCACGCGCGATCTTCAATTTCGTTGATTCGGACCGCTTTGCCTTTCGAAAACGCGAGCCGCTCCGGCCGGTATTTCTCTCAAACCGGAATTTCGAGCCGCACTACAACGTCGCCGACTGCCTCCGGGCATTTCGGATCATTCGCGAACGATTTTCCGAGGCGCGGTTGATCGTCGCCGGCCACGGCTCGCAAGAGTCTGAACTGAAAGAACTTGCGGCCGAGCTCGGGCCGGACGGAATTGAGTTTGTCGGTCGCGTGGAGCCGGCCGAAATGCCTGCGCTATACGACCGGGCTGATGTGTTTCTCAATTCGTCGGTCGTCGACAATATGCCGCTTTCGATCATCGAGTCATTCGCGGCGGGACTTCCCGTCGTGACGTACGCGACCGGCGGGATCCCGTTCCTCGTCGATCATCAGCGCAATGGATTGCTGGTCGACAAGCCCTCGCCCGTAGGATTGGCCAACGCCGCGATCCGCTTGCTCGACGATGCGAAACTCGCCGCCGGCGTTATCGAGAACGCACGCGCGGACGTCGCGAAATACAGCTTCGAAAGTGTCCGACAGGATTGGGTCGATTTTTACACGAAGTTGGGATCAGTTTGACGGCAGGAGCGAAACGTCGCAACCGATGTCGGCACGGCTCGTTGCTTTCCCCTTGAACTTGCTGCTTGTTGCAAGAGCGAAGTTTCTGCCGCCGGCGTTGACGAAACCGACCGCTCCGAGATCCTGAACAAAGAAATTCCCCGACGGATAAGAGGTGTCGCCGGATCCGACGCGCCGGTTGTTGACGATGACGTTATTGCGGAACATCTGTCTCGCAGCGGCGGAACGGATGTCGGCGAGTCCGTGGATACCGTAATTTCCGTGAGCGACGATGTTGTCGCGGAAGACGAAGTTTCGCGGCGGCGTACCGTAAAGCGTCGCGGTGTTTCCGACATTGAAGACCGTGTTGTTGGCGATCAGGACGTTCTCGCCCTCGGCGATCTGGACAAAGTATCCGCCGCCTTCGTAACCCGGCGCGCCGATGTCGAGAAAAAGGTTGTTCGCGATCGAGAGGTTCTTCAGAGTCTGGCTCGGATATGTGTCGTCCTTCCCGAGAATGTTGATTCCCTCGCCGGCGCCGCGGATCACATTGTTTTTCACGACGACGTCCTCGACGGTGCTGAACGGCGCCTTTCCTTCCTGGTTTCTGACGGTGATCCGGAACGCGGTTCCGATCCAGTTGTTCTCAAGATAGTTGTCGGTGAACTGAACGCGTTTGGCGTTCTTGAGCTCAAAAAGGCATTTCAGCGAGTTCTTGCCTTTCCACGCCTGCGGTTTGTTGAAGCGATTGCCGCGGACCTCGATATCTTGCGGGATCAGTTCGGCGCTCGCCGGGTCGGATCCGCCGAACATGACGTTTTCGGCGCCGCCTTCGATGTAATTGTTGATGATCTTGACGTTCTTGGTTCCGGTCCAGCCGCAGATCGCCTGCGTTTCCTGCTCGGGATAAGCGAACCCCTCGAAATAGCTGTTCTTGATAACGGTGTTCGCGCTGTTTAGTCCGACACCGCGGCGGGTTACGCCGGACGCGATCGATCGGAACAGACAACGGTCGAATTCAAAGTCATGCGGGACGTCCGCAACTTTATCCGAATCGGCGCCGAGATAGACGAGGTTGTAAACGTAGTCTTTTGTCGAAGGGACGAACTCGATGCCGACGAAACGGTAATGATTGGCGCCGTCCTCGGTCGCGACGGCCGATTTTCCGCCACCGCGCGTCGTGATCCGCGCCATCGATCGCGATTGTTGCGGCGAAACGCGCGTATCGGGAGCGAGCTGGGCGATCCCAGAGCTCTCGATCGTGACAAAATCGGTCAGGTTCTTTTTCGGAAGAACGATCTCGTTGTAGGTCGCGCCGGCGTCAAGCATGATCACATCACCGCTTTCGGCGCGATTGATCGCCGTTTGCAGGTTCCCGCCGGCCGGAACGCGGATCACCCGTCCGCCTCCTTCGAGGTAAACCACTGAATTCGTGTCGAGTAATCCCTCAAACATGCTGCCGAAGAAAAATGATCCCGATATCGCCGCGATCATCGCAATTCCGATCGCGCCGAGCACGAACGTCCACCGGCGGCGCACCTTGGCCAACTCTTTTCGCCGTACTGAAACCTGATTTGTCGACATTACTTCAATCATTCTACACGCAACCCTGTAGTCGGGAATAAAATCTCAAAAGGCCAGAAATACCAACGATTTATGAGAAAAAACCGAGTCCGGCGCCGATAATCTTTTCTCGCCAAAACAAACAAAAACATTGTAAAATAATTGCGGCTTTTCGTTGCGTGAAAGCGCCCCGCCCCGAATAATCATTGTAAAGCATGTGCGGAATCACCGGGATCGCGTATTCGTCGCGGTCCGCTAAGACAATCAGACCCGAAATACTGCGCCGGATGCGGGACGTGATCGTCCATCGCGGCCCGGACGACGCGGGCGAATTTCTCGACGCGAAGATCGGGCTCGGCCACCGTCGACTCTCGATCGTCGATGTCGCGCACGGCGCGCAGCCAATGTTCAACGAAGACGGGTCGCTCGTGATCGTTTACAACGGCGAGGTCTACAATCATTCCGATTACCGCGCCGAACTCGAGTCCAAAGGCCACGTCTACAAAACTCACTGCGATACCGAAACGATCCTCCACCTTTACGAAGAGCACGGCGCGGATTGCGTCAATTTCCTGCGCGGAATGTTCGCGTTCGCGATCTGGAACCGGCGCGAGAAGTCCCTGTTCATTGCCCGCGACCGATACGGGGTCAAGCCGCTCTATTACGCGATCGGCGACGACGGGAGCCTGTTTTTCGGATCCGAGATCAAGACCATTCTCGAAGCCGGCGAGATCAGGCCAGAGCTCAACTACCGGGCCCTGCCCGACCAGTTTGCCAATCACGGAACCTCGCGCGACGAAACTCTTTTCCGGAACGTCAAACGTCTGCTTCCCGGCCACACGCTGACCTGGCGCGACGGCCGGATCGAGATCAGCGAATACTGGGATCTCGAATTCGAGCCGAAAGCCGAACCGCGATCCGACGCCGAGTTCATCGACGAGTGGCGCGAAATGTTCCGCGAATCCGTCAGACTTCGACTGATGGCCGACGTTCCGCTCGGAATGTTCCTTTCGGGCGGCATCGACTCGTCCGCGATCGCTGCGATGATGGCGACAATGGTCGACGAGCCGATCAAGACCTTTTCGGTCGGATTCAAAGAACGGGAAGCGAACGAGTTCGAATACGCGCGGATCGTCGCGTCCGCCTTAGGGACCGATCATCACGAGATCACGATCACGCCGGAACAGTTCTTCGACGAATTGCCGAACCTCGTCTGGCACGAAGACGAGCCGATCGGGTTCATCGCCTCGGTGCCGCTCTATTTCGTATCCAAACTCGCGCAGCGGCACGTGAAGGTCGTCCTGACCGGCGAAGGCAGCGACGAGATCCTCGCCGGCTATGCGCGGTACGCGAAGGCGCTTCAACTTCTCGAATACGGCGAGAAGTATGAAAGTCTGACGCCGTCCTTCGTCCGCAGCGCAGTTCGCGTCGGAGCCTCGCGGATCGGCGGAAAACTCGAACGGACCTTCCTGACACGGACTGCGGACATCGAGAATCTGTTTTTCGACAATTTCGCCGTCTTTGGCCGCGAGATGCAGCGCCGGCTTTTTTCGGCCACGACGAAAGAGCAGATCGGCGATCCCGACCCGTATCGCCTACAGAACGAGTGGCTCGCAAAGACCGATGCACGCGAACTGCTCGACAAGCTTCTCTACGTCGATTCAAAGACCTATCTGCACGAACTGCTGATGAAGCAGGATCAGATGTCGATGGCCGCCTCGATCGAGTCGCGTGTTCCGTTCCTCGATCACGAACTCGCCGAATTGACGGCGCGAATGCCCGTCAACATGAAACTCCGCGGCAAGACGACGAAGTTTCTGCTGAAAGAAGCGATGGCGGGAATTCTCCCCGTCGAGATCCTGCATCGCAAAAAGATGGGATTCCCGGTTCCGGTCGGAAGCTGGTTCCGCGGCCCGTTCAAAAAGGTGATCGACGAATATGTCCTTGGCGATCGAGCGCGATCGCGGGGGATCTTCGATCCGCAATTTGTCTCGGAATTGGTCGGTCGCCACATGGCCGGCGAAAATCACGACGAGAGGCTCTGGTCGCTCGTCAACTTCGAGATCTGGCAGCGCCGCTTTATCGATCTCGAAACACCCGCGAAAGCTCCCGCCGAGCGGGAATCGCTCGCTCACGTCTAACGTCACAGTCATTCACAGCTATGCCCGCAATTATCGAAAAAGTTAAGAAATCCGGCGTCGAACTGTACTTGAACCTCTTCGCGCACAGACCTGAGACCGACAATCAGGAATGGGATGTTTCTCCGGACGAACTAAGATCGGTCGCGGTCCGCTGGCCGTCCCAGTACCAATGGGACGCGGCGTCCGACTGGGTCGACGTCCTCCTTTACGGTTTGAGGTCGCATGTGCCGGTCGAGATGGTCGACAACATACCTCAAAAATACCGCGGCACGGTCGTCTTCGAGATGATCATCGGCGGACGGACGCGGCGCATCGCGATCGGATATTCGGATTTCATGACGATCGAGGAAGACTGCGCCGAAGAATTCGATCTGTATTTCAAGATGCAATTCGCCAAACGCGGTTACGGTTTCGCGAACGTGATTCCCGGCGGCTACGTCCCGGACGGAAAGCGACTTTATCAGCATCTCGGGAATCTTCGAAAACTTCGGCAAAGCGGCAATTTCAAGTTCGACGTTTACGGCCGCTTCGGACTGGCGTACGCGCGGGAGACGCGCGAAAAGGCGGTTCAGCTCTTATCGGATCAGGAGCATTTTGCCTTTGAAGGCGGAATGAAAACGGTCCTCTATCTTGAGTTTTTGCAGGAGGTTGCGCGGTCAAAAGTGTGCATTGACATGCCCGGGCTCGGCGATTTCTGCTTCCGGTTGATCAATTATCTCGCGATCGGATCGTGTGTCGTCGCGTACCCGCACCGGACGATGCTCAACATGCCGCTGGTCGATCGCAAACACATCGTCTACTGCCGCGAGGACATGTCGGACCTGGTCGATCTTTGCGAGCATTATCTTTTCCACGACGCCGAACGGGAAAGGATCGCGCGGAATGCCCGGGAATTTTTCGACCTTTACTTGCACAAGGACAATTTGGTGAAATATTACCTTCGTAATTGCCTCGATCGGCTCAAAGAGAATGTTGGTGGCTGAACAAAACGTATCAATTTCGACGGCGGGCGTCCTTCGCGGCCGCGACATTCTTTGTTTTTCGCACGATTGGACCGGCGATCCGCTATCGAAGACGCACCTCATGCGCGTACTTTCGCGCGAGAACCGGATCTTGTGGATCAACGCGATCGCCAACCGCATGCCGACCGCATCTGGCAAGGACATGGCCCGTATCGTCAAGAAACTAAAGAGTTTTACGGAGCCGATACGCGAGGTCGAGCCGAACATCTTCGTGCTCAACCCGCTCGCCGTTCCGACTTATGGTTCGGTGGCCGTTCGCGCCTTCAACCAGAAGTTCCTTGTTTCTCAGGTGAGGCGTGCGCTGCGAAAGCTCAAAATCAAGGACCCGATCAATATGGTCTTCAATCCGGCCGCCGGATTGCTTGCCGGGAAACTCGGCGAACGCGAGTTGATCTACTATTGCGTCGATGAATACACGGCATTCACCGGGGTCGCCTCGGGCCTGCGCGAGATCGAGGAAGACCTTTTCAGACGTTCGGATGTGGTTGTGGTTTCGGCCGAGAGATTGCTTGAGTCGAAGAAAGACTTCAATCCGAACACCTTCATCATCCGTCACGGAACCGATTGGAATCACTTTCGAACGGCGCTCGATGCGGAGACGAAAGTGCCGGACGAGATTGCGTCGCTGCCCAGGCCGATCATCGGGTTTCACGGACTTCTGGCGGACTGGGTCGACTACGAACTCATCCGGAAGACCGCCGAACATTTCGATTCGGGATCGGTCGTGCTGATCGGCAAAGTCGCCGTCGATGCCGAAAAGAAGATCAAGATCCTCGACGGCATTCGGAACATTCATCTTCTCGGCCGCAAGCCGTACGCGGAACTTCCGGCATATTGCAAAGGATTTGACGTCGCTCTTAACCCGTTTGAGATCAACGAGTTGACTCTTGCGGCGAATCCCCTGAAGGTGCGCGAATACCTGGCCGCGGGACTGCCGGTCGTCTCGACCGACATTCCGGAAGTAAGAGTTTTGGAAGACTGCGCGGTCGGCGTCGACCACGCTGATTTCATCGCCAGGGTCGCGGAAGCCATCGCGCATCCCAAACCGCGTGCCGAGGTCAGCGAACGTATCCGCCACGAAAGTTGGGAAGCGAAGGTCGAAGAGCTGCGAAAGATCCTGGCAGTAAGCTGTGAGCAGTAAGCTGTGAGCAGTGAGCAGTGAGCGGTGAGCAGTGAGCCGTGAGTAGTGAGCAGTGAGCCGTGAGTAGTGAGCAGTGAGCAGTGAGCAGTAAGCTGTGAGCAGTAAGCGGTGAGCAGTAAGCAGTAAGCAGTGAGCGGTAAGCCCAATCGCAAATCGCAAATCGAAAATCGCAAATGGGGTGACCGGCAAAAGGAGAGTGGGCGAAGGGGAGAGGATCAAATCGCAAATCGCAAATCGAAAATCGCAATTGGGACGGCGGTATCCGGCCTTCTGGTCTGGATCGCCGTGTCGCCGATACTGGCGAACCTGCTGATCGTCTCGAAACCGATCGACCATCCTGACGCGATCATCGTTCTTGGCGGCGGCGCGGCGTATATCGAACGGACTGAGCTGGCAGGCGAACTCTTCCGCAATGGCGTCGCGCCGAGGGTCATTCTGACGAATGATGGCCTGCACGGAGGCTGGGACCAGAATCAACAGCGCAATCCGTTCTTTGACGAACTGGCGAAACGGAACCTGACCGCGAACGGCGTTCCGGGATTCGCGATCGAGGTGATGCCGGATGTGGTCGAAAGCACGCATGACGAAGCGATTCTAATTGCAACTTCCGGCGATCGTTTCAAAAGGGTTCTGATCGTCACGAGCCCCCATCACACCCGCCGCGCGCTGCGGACGTTTGAACGGGCCGCGAACGGAATCGAGTTCGGGATCGCCTCGCCGGCTGACAGTCTTGGTTGGATTTGGTGGCTGAGTCCGACGGGCTGGAAGCGGATCGGGCTCGAATATGTGAAACTCGGCTATTATTGGGCGTCTGGAAAGTAAAAAGTGAAAAAGGGGAAAAGGGGAAAAGGGGAAAAGTGAAAAGTGAAAAAGGGGAAAAGGGGAAATGTGAAAAAGGAAGCGACGAGCACCGACCACCGATCACTGATCACCGATCACTGATCACCGACCGCAAACCACGGAGCACGTCGCCGCGCAGTAGCGCGCCGCTGAACAGACCACCGACCATGAACGAAATAGCATTACAGCACGAACGCGAGGTCGCAGCCGGCGATCGGTTCGAATTCGGCAAGAACTGGGCGAATTTCCTCGAACTGCTGAACGATGAGCGGATCGAAAGCGCCGAACAATCATTGCGCGAAATGCTCGAAGTCGATTCGCTTGAAGGGAAGTCGTTGCTCGACATCGGGTCGGGAAGCGGTTTGTTCTCGCTTGCGGCGCGACGGCTCGGGGCGCGCGTACATTCCTTTGATTTCGATACTAATTCGGTCGCATGTACCGAGGAACTTCGACGCCGATATTTCGTGAACGATTCCGATTGGCGCGTCGAGCAGGGTTCGGCGCTCGATCTCGATTACATTAAGTCGTTGGGCGCGTTCGATGTCGTCTATTCATGGGGAGTGCTCCACCATACCGGATCGATGTGGGAGGCGCTGTCGAACGCCGAGACGGCGGTCGCCGACGGTGGCAAGTTGTTCGTGGCGATCTACAACGACACGGGATCGCAGGCAGCCCGCTGGCTCGCGATCAAGAAACTTTACAACCGTACGCCGCGGTTTCTGCGCGTCCCGCTGACGATCGCGGTTTATCTTCCCGATGAACTGAAACAACTGGCGAAATCGGTCCTGACGCTGAAACCGATGAGCTATGTCCGATCCTGGACGCGGTACAAGAACGCCCGCGGGATGAACAAATGGTACGACCTCGTCGACTGGATCGGCGGCTACCCGTACGAATACGCGAGTGTCGATGAAATCTTCGAGTTTTACAAATCGAAGGGATATGTTGTGACGAAAATGAAGACGAAAGGCGTTGGACTCGGATGTAATGAGTTCGTTTTCAGTAAGCCGTGAGCCGTTTAGCGACGCGCTACTGCGCGGCGACGTAAGCAGTGAGCCGTAAGCCGTTCCGTTCAGTGACGCGCTACCGCGCGGCGACTCAGTTCAAAATAAAAAGCCGATCGATGGCTGATCGGCTTTCCCCCTTTTTCACTTTCTCACTTTTCCCCTTTCCCTTTTCCCCTTTTTCACATTTCCCCTTTTTCACTTTCCGTTCCCATTTTTTCGATCAGTTCCTTGTAGCGCGGATCGCTGCGGATCGGTTCGAGGCAGACGTCGTTCTCATAAAACGGCTTGTTCTCGTTGCCGAGTTTCACCGCGCGGCAGAGCCACTTGATCGCGAGGTCCGGCTCGCCAAGCTGCGCGTACGCCTCGCCAACCCAATATGCCATGTCGTGATCGGATTTCGCGAGCGCGAGAGCGGCGTCGCTCAACTGCATCCGGGACTCGTCGGCACGACCAACCGCCGCTAAGAATGCCGCCAGAAGCGGACGGATGCCGTCCATCTGCGGGTTCTCGCTGATTACGTTCTCGAGCATCGCGATCCCCTGTTCACGATCGCCGCGGTGGAAAAGCGTCGCCGCCTCAAAGATCCTGATCATCGGATGGTTTGGCTCGACGCGTTTGCCCTTTTCGATTTCGCGCACCGCCTGATCCCACATCTTCTGGTAAAGGAAGACGCGTGCGCGGTTGTACGCCGCGACGACTCGGGCAGCCGGATCGAGCCGGCCCAATTTCTCGAACGACTTCAGCGAAAGTTCGTATTCGCCGTCGAGGCGGTGCATGACGCCCTTCACGAAGTAAAGCGGCGCTTCATTTGGAAACTGCTCCTGCAGGATCTTGATCTCGCCCCGGGCCTTCTTCTTTTCGCCGCGCGCCATGTAGATCAGTACCATCAACACCCGCGCCTCGACGACGTTCGGGTCATAGAAAAATGCTTTCGTGAAGGCGTTTTCGGCGTGCGTGTAGTCTTCCGGCTCGCCGAGCCCCTTGAAGAAACGGTTCGCATAGCATGCGCCGAGTCCTGAATGAGCAAGCGCGAAATTCGGATCGAGATCGATCGCGCGCTTGAAATTCTGGATCGCCGCTTCGCAGTCCTCGTTCGAAACGGTGCGGAAAATGAACCGTCCGAAGTTGTCGCGACCGCGAAGATACTCTTCCCAAGCTTCGGCATTGTCCGTCGGACGCCGGCCGAGTTTCTCCTGCTCTTTTTCAGAGAGTTCAAGCCGGAGTCCGTCGAGGATCCGCTGCGCGATCATGTCCTGAAGCGCGAGAATGTCCCCGCCCTGCGCGTCGATGCGATCGCTCCAAAGGATCTCGCCCGAAGCGACATCGAGCAGCTGAGCGGTCACGCGAAGTCGCTCGCCCGAACGCAGAAATCCGGCCGAGAGGACGGCATTGACTCCGAGTTCTTCACCGGCTTCGCGCGGATCAATGTCCTCGCCCTGATATTTTGCGATAACCGAACTCGGACGAACGATAAGCGATTTGACTTGCGCCAGTTCGGTGATGACTGCGTCGGCGAGCGAGAATTCGTAGAAGTTCGAGGCCGCATCGCGTCCGAGATTCTTGAACGGCAGAATGGCAACGCTCTTCTTTTCGGTTCCGGTGGCGGTCAGCGTGATCTCGGGCGCGAACGACGGGATGCTCGTCATCGACGGCGATCGGCCGATCGAACTTTCGGACCCGGCCTTCCCCGTGATCCAGTTCCATGCGCGCTTCATCACGTTGTTCTCAATATGGCGCGGCGCAAACGTATCTGTTTGCATAACGGGCACTCCCGAGATCTCGTTGAGGACCGAACGGATGTCGTCGCGCATCGCCGCGATCTTCTGATAACGTTCCCTGGGATTCTTGGCAAGCGCTCGGTCGATGATCTCCTGCAGCTTTGGCGGAGTTGGTTCAGGACGCATTTCGGCCAGCGGTTTCGGCGTCCCGTGAAGTACCTGGTGCCGCACGTCAACGACGGTTTTGCCTTGGAAAGCCCAAATGCCGGTCAGCATTTCGTACAACAGCACGCCGGTCGAGAAGATGTCGGCCCGATGATCGGCGCGTTCTCCCTTGGCTTGTTCCGGCGCGGCGTAGGTAGCGGTTCCGTACGGGATCCCGACCTCGGTGATCTCGGACCGGTCGAGACCCTTCAGATTTCCTGCAGGTTCGTCCTGGATCAGCTTCGCGAGTCCAAAGTCGAGGATCTTCGCCTGCCCGTTTGCCGTGACCATCACATTTCCGGCTTTTATGTCGCGATGTATGATCCCGCGCGAGTGCGAAAAAGCGAGCGCGTCGCAGACCTGAACGGCGATCGAGAGGGCGCTCCTCATCTCGAGCGGACGTCCGGCGACAAGCTGGCGGACGTTCTTGCCCTCGATGTGCTGCATCGCGATGTAATAAACACCGTCGGCCTCGTGGAAATCGTAGATCGTGCAGATGTTCGGGTGGTCCAGTTGTGAGCAGAGTTGGGCTTCGCGTTCGAATCGTTTGAAATTGGCGGTTTTCGCGGTGAGTTCCGGCGGAAGAATCTTGATGACCACCGTACGGTTCAGCTTCGTGTCGAGGGCTTTATATACCGTTCCTTGCCCGCCGGCGCCGATCTTCTCTTTAATTAGGTATTGATTGATCTTGGAACCGATCATATTACCTTGTCGGATTTCGGTTTCGACAAGTTTAACTCCGAAGCCAAGTGCAAGTAAAGCTAGGAATTAATTCTCCCGGGAACCATTGCGGAAGGTTCCCGATAGCGCGATTCGTTCGTCCGTTTTCCTGGATCCGGACATTCGCAGCGCGTCCGGTGAAGTTCTTAATAGTGTCACAGCCGGCGGACCGCCGGTCAAAAAGGGAGGACCGTTCAGCCTCTGAGCGGTGTCCCCCAACCCGATTGGATGTGCTCTCCGTTTTCTACGATGCATGGAACTACGAGGTCTCCCCCCGAAAACTCGAGCATCTCCTTCTGCCGCGCCTCGTCATTCTGCGCATCGTACTCGGCAAACGGAATTCCGGCGGCGTTGTAGTGGTCACGCGCCTGCTGGCAATAAGGGCATCCGGGTTTTACATAGATCACCAACGACATACTGTTTTACCTCCGCTTCCGGCGCGCCGTTCGCCGAAACTGAAATTCTATCAGATGCGCTTACAAAGGAAAAACAGAATCCCGGCCCCACGAGCCGATGTAGCCGGCATAAATCCGATTCGCGCTTTCATCAAATTTATTGTAGAAAATAGGAAGCGGCTGCAGGCTGCGGCCGAGATCCATTAACCTGTGATGAAAGACCTCGAGAAGTACAAAGACATACTTGAACCCTTCGAGCGGTTGGTCCGGCTCGATATCTGCGGGTCGGTCCACGAGGTCCCGGAGAACAATTCGTTACTGCGCTGTTTTCAGTATCTCAGGCTCGATTCGATCTCGCGCGGAGACCTTTGCTGGAACGGTGATTGTTTGAATTGCCAGGTCTGGATCGAGCGCGAGGACGGAATGGAGAAGGGCGTCATCTCCTGCCGCACGAAGGTAGCCGAAGGTATGAAGATCGTCAGGACGACCAAAGAGATCGCGGAACTGCTCGAAGACGCCGAATGACCGGCCGTCAGTATTTCGGGACTTTCGGATCGACATCATTGGACCAGGCCGTGATCCCCCCGCGGAGGTTATACAGATTTCCACTGTATCCGGCGTAACGCAACGCGTTGATCGCGCTCGCGCTCCGGCCGCCGACCTTGCATGAGATGATGGCGTCGCGATTCGGATCGAGTTCGCCCATACGGCTGATAATGTCGCTTAGCGGGATGAGCTTCGATCCCTCGATCTTGGCGAAGGCAAACTCCGCCGGTTGACGAACGTCGATCAACTGCAAGTCCTCGCCGGCGTCTATCTTGGCTTTCAGCTGAATTGCGGTAATTTCTTCCATATTCGGATAATTCGGATTTTCGGGTAGTTATGTTTTAGCGAATCGCCGCAAGATTTTCAAATCGTCGGAATCGCGTCGCAGCACAAGCGGCTCGTCACGGTTTTCGATCGTTCTGCAACTAACTGAGACTTTTCGTCAGCAAAATCGAATAGAATCTCGGTAGCTATTACTACAAATCACGAGGAATATTATGAAAACGTCTTGGAGAAAATTCGTCGTCGTGCTGACGCTCGCATTGTTCGCGAGTACCATCGCGCCGGCTCAAGAAAAGTCCGGCGGCGGACTCACTGTTCCGGTGACCTATTATCGGTTACCGAACGGGCTTCGGGTCGTCCTATCGCCCGAGAAATCCGCGCCGCTGGTGACGGTCGCTGTTTACTACAACATCGGATTCCGGATCGAACCGCGCGACCGGACCGGATTCGCGCATCTTTTCGAACACCTGATGTTTCAGGGGTCGAAGAATCTCGGAAAGCGCGAATACATCAAGCTCGTCGAAAGTAACGGCGGAGTTTTGAACGGCTCGACGCGTTTCGATTTCACGAACTACTTTGCGGTCGTCCCGTCGCACAAACTCGAGACGCTGCTCTGGGCGGAAGCCGATCGGATGCGCGGGCTCGAGATCACGGACGAGAATCTCAAGAATCAACAGGGTGTTGTCAGCAATGAAGTTATCGTCAACGTCGTCAATCAGCCGTACGGCACGTTCCCGTGGATCGACCTGCCGATGGCCGCCTTTCAGAACTGGTACAACTCGCACAATTTCTACGGCGAGCTGAAGGACATCGAAGCAGCGACGCTCGGCGACGCGAAGACGTTCTTCGACAAGTACTACTCCCCGAAAAACGCCGTGCTCGTCGTTGTCGGCGATTTTGACACACCTCAAGCGAAGGCGTTCGTGGCGAAGTACTTTGCCAACATTCCGGCGGCGGCGCCGGACGCTATTCCCGATATCTCCGAGCCGGCCCAAACCGCCGAACGGGTCGTTTCACGGACTGACAAGCTGGCGAACAAGCCGGCGATCGCATTCGGTTACCAGATGCCGGCCCGCGGAAGCAGCGAATACTACGCGATGGGCCTGATCGATCAGATCATGCTCCAGGGTGAGGACAGCCTGCTTTACCAAGAGTTCGTGAAGAAGAAGGGCTTCACCGGAAACGTCGGAGGAGGGATCAACGCGTACCTGGGCAATATGTTCAACTACTCCGGTCCGATGCTCTTTGCGTTCGACTTTATCCACGACGATAAGTTCAAGTCCGACGAGATCAAGGCGTCGCTCGACGGCATCGTCAAACAACTTCAGGACAAACCCGTTGACCAGAAGGACATCGACCGCGCGATCGTCAAACTGCGTTCCGGTTTCTACGACACGCTGCAGCAATTCGGCGGGTTCGGCCGGGCCGATCTTCTGGCGTCGTTTGCGCTGTTTGACGACAAACCGGAGAAGATCAACGAGATCGAAGCGAACTTCAGAAAGGTAACGCCGAAACTGATCCAGGAAACGGCGAAGAAGTACCTGCGCAGCACGAACCGGACGGTCGTCATCGTCAATCCGGAAAAGAAAGGAGGAAGCGATGAGTAATTTAGGATTTGGGGTTGGTGATTTCGGGATTCGCGCAATGACGTTGATCCGATTCGTGGTTATCGCGCTCTTGCTGACTGTTCCGGTGTTCGGTCAGAGAGAAAAACCGCCGACCGGCGGACAGCCGAGGCCGTTCGTTTTCCCGGCGCAGGAAAATTTCACACTTCCGAACGGGATGAAGGTGACGCTCGTCGAATACGGATCGGTACCGAAAGTCGCGATGCAGATGTACGTTTACACCGGCACGAAGGACGATCCGAAGGGCAAGAAGGGCGTTTCGCAAACAACTGCGGACATGCTCAAAGAGGGAACGAAGACTCGTTCGTCCGAAGACATAGCGCGTTCGATGGCGGAAATGGGCGGCAGCCTCAACATTTCGGGTGGGACGGACAGCACGATCATCGGCGGCGAGGTCCTTTCGGAGTTCGACGTCCAGCTGTTGACCTTGATGGCCGATGTCGTCATGAACCCGAACTTCAAGGCTGACGACCTCGAACTGCTGCGGGCGAACACACTGCGCCGTCTCGCGGTTGCGCGGACGCAGGCGCAGAACTCGGCTTGGGAAAAGTTCCGTTCGATAGTTTTTGCCGGACATCCCTACGAGCAGGTCAATCCGACCGACGACGAGGTCAAGGGGTACACGCTCGACGATGTCCGTGCCTTCTACAATGCGAAATACGGTGCCGCACGGGCGCATCTTTATATCGTCGGGAAATTCAACAAGGCCGCCGTGACCAACATTGTCGAGAAGGCCTTTTCAAGTTGGTCAAAGGGCGCGGCAGGCGCCCGCAATCCGCCGAAGGTCAGCGCGAAGCGTTCGCTCGCGAAGATCGATCGGCCGAACGCCGAACAATCGACCATCTTCCTCGGAATGCCGGCGCCGAATCCTTCGGATCCGGACTACGTGAAATTCGTCGTCATGGACACGATCCTCGGTGGTGCGTTCAGTTCGCGCATTACGTCGAACATCCGGGAAGACAAGGGTTACACGTACTCTCCGGGAAGTTCGGTCTGGACGCGTTACCGCACCGGATACTGGTTCGAGGCGGCCGATGTCAGAACGGATGCGACCGGTGCGTCGATCAAGGAGATCCTCTACGAGATCAAGCGGATGCGCGACGAACCGGTCGGCGCCGATGAACTGCAAGGGATTAAGAACAACATGGTCGGCCTTTACGTTCTCCAGAATTCGTCGCGTTTCGGCGTCATCGGACAGCTTGAGATGATGAATTACCACGAGTTGCCGCAGAGTTATCTCGACAACTACGTAAGGAACATCGCGGCCGTGACCGCGACCGACGTTCAGTCGATGGCGAAAAAGTACCTGCTCGAGGACAAGATGACGATCGTCGTCGTCGGCGATCTCGCGAAGATCGACGATCAATTGAAGCCGTACGAATAAGAATTCCAACGGCGTCGCCATTCCAACGGCCTGCGGCCGATTCCAAATCTCAAAATTCCAGCTTCTTTGAGAACTGAAGCACCGGAATCTTGGAATCTGGAATCGGCCGCAGGCCGTTGGAATTTTGGAATGGAGATCGCTAGATCTTAAACCCTCCGCGCGTCAGGAGAGATTCGAATCCGGTTTTGTCGACGGCCTTGATATAGGCGTCCCGCGGTTCGACGAGTCCGTTCTGAACGTGCGCGTAGAGCGCGTCGTTGAGCATCACCATGCCGTGGTTACGGCCGGTCTGCATCGCCGACGGGATCTGGAAAGTCTTGCCTTCGCGGATCAGGTTCGAGATCGCGGGCGTGACGATCAGGACCTCGAGCGCGGCAACGCGGCCGCCGCCCTTCTTCGGTAAAAGCGTTTGCGCGATCACACCTTTGAGCGATTCCGACAGCATGACGCGGATCTGCTGCTGGCGGTCGGCCGGGAACTGATCGATGATCCGATCGACGGTCGAAGCGGCCGTCGTCGTGTGCAAAGTTCCGAAAACCAAGTGGCCGGTTTCCGCGGTTTCGATCGCGATCGAGATCGTCTCAAGATCGCGCATTTCACCGACGAGGAGAATATCCGGATCTTCGCGCAACGCCGCTCGCAACGCGTTCTTGAAGCTGTCCGTGTGATTGTGGACCTCGCGCTGGTTGACAAGGCATTTCTGGTTATCGTGGACAAACTCGATCGGATCCTCGATCGTGATGATGTGGTCCGCGCGCGACTTGTTGATGTGATCGACCATCGCGCAGAGCGTCGTGGATTTGCCCGATCCGGTCGGTCCGGTAACGACTACCAGACCTTTCGATAGGTCGCAGAGATTCATGATCGCCGGCGACAATCCCAACTGCTGCGCGGTCAGGATCTTCGACGGAATGATCCGGAAAACCCCGCCGACACCTTTGCGGTCCCTGAAAATGTTCGCCCGGAAGCGGGCAAGCCCCGGAATCTCGTACGCGAAGTCGGTATCGTTGCGGTGACCGAATTCCTCCTGATTCTTCGCGGGCATAATTGATGTCAGAAGTTCTTCGGTCGCTTCAGACGACAGTGTCTGTTCGTTCGACTGCATCGCCTGCATCTTGCCGTCCTTGCGGACCATCGGCGGCATTGACACGCTGATGTGAAGGTCGGATGCACCGAGCTGCGCCATCTGGTTGAAAAGCGAGTCCATGCGCGCACGGGCCTGTGGATTTTCCGGATGCGGCACGAATGTCGCATTCGCCGGCTCCGGCGCATGGTAATAGGCCTGCTGCGGCATAAACTGCGGCTGCTGAATGAATTGCTGTTGCACCGGTTGCTGAGCCGGCACAGCGTTTTGATTCGCGAACTGCGGGGTATCGTTCATTTGGGAGTCTCCGGTGAATGTCATGACCGGCGGTTCCACGATCGGAGCGACGGATTCCGTTGATTCGAAATCCTGACGTCTTCCGGGCGGCTCATACGTTGAGTTATCGGAAAACGTGGTCTGGAATTCAGGATCGTTCACGTCGACTATTTCGATCTCGGTCTGATCGTACGAATATGCAGATGAGTCAAAGCTCGGAGTTTCGGTGATGATCTCGGGCGAAATTTCCGCCGGTTGAACTCCGGAATTGCCTTCGTGGGCGGATGAGGCGCTCTCGAATTCGTAGGTCGGTTGTGGATCGGGCGTCGAGTAGGTGACCTGAACGTCGGGAGTCGGCGGAAGCGCGGACGGAGTTTCCTTGATCGATCCAACAATTTCCGGAGTCGCTTCGTTCAGCAAAGGGCGAACGGTAACGATGAAGCCTGCCGGAGATTTCCTGACATTGAAGCTGAACTTTCCAAGGTTGTGCGGATGAACGAACTCGATCTCCTGTTGATTCGGAAGTTGCATTTTGACATCGGTCGGGATCAGCGGAAAGACCATCATACTGATCTGCGTTCCGAGCAGCGGTGCACCGCCAAGGTCCGATGGGCCGTTGGCATTGACGAGATACGGGTTGCGATTTGGTTCTAACTTCAGCTCGGAACTGCAGGTCGAGAGAAGCGATTGAAGATACTCGTGTAGCTTTTCCATGGTTCGTCGTGTGTATTGGGTCGCGAAGAAAGTTTCGTGGGGGGGGCGCGGGAGTGCCAAAAAGAGAATATCACGGCAAAACAGTGTTTGTCATCGGTTTTTTCGGGAAGCAGAC
>JAKQII010000254.1 GCA_029557535.1 Acidobacteriota bacterium | reverse complement strand
AAGTTCGACGTCGAACCCGCGTTCGCGGACGATCGCGCAGGCGCGGATCGTTTCGAGCAAGCCTTTCGCCGGTATGAACCGCGAGACGAAGAGCAGTTTGAATCGTTCTCCGGAATCCTTTTGAGGTCGAACGAAATCGTCCGGCAGATCCTCATGGATCGTGACCGCGTTCTTGACGAAGCTGAACTTCCGTTCGTCAAACCCGAGCCGCTTGAAGTTCTCGAGTTCCTCGCGCGTATGGACGCCGAGTCCGTCGACGCGGCGCTTCAAATAATCGATCAGTTTACGAACAAGGAAGTTCGCGTTCGTGAAGCGCTCGGCCTCGGATCCGTGCAGTTTCAGAAAGATCTTCGCCCGACCGGGCTTCATTCGCCAGATTGAATAAGAATCGCGGAGGATCGTTTTCAGATCGAACGCGGTATTGAGATGAATGACGTCGAAGTCGTTCGATTTCAGAACTTTGCGAAAGCGATTTGCGGTTGAAACAACGCGCCGGAAGCGCTCGAAAAGCGGCGTCGGCTTGTCCTTGTCTCCGTAAACGTAGACTTCGTCGGTGACGTCCGCACCCAGTTCGCGGAGCGCTTTGACGAACGGCGGCTCGCTCGAGATCGGCCCGCCCCATGAATCTTTGCTCGGCATTCCGACGAGGATCTTCATTTGCTGATTCGTTCGTAAAGCACCTTCAACGCAGCGAGATGCGCGCCGATACTGTAGTTCCTTTCCGCAAAATCTTTGGCGCAAGCCGCCAATTCCCGCCGACGCGCTTCGTCGGCCAAGAGTGTCGATAATCGATTCGCCAGATCGTCCGCGTCGCCGGTTTTGAAGATCTCGGCGCAGCGTCCGCCGTCTGAAACCTCGATCAGCGGCTCAATATCGGAAAGGACGAGCGGCAATCCGGCGAGCATCGCTTCGGACACGGCGACGGGCAATCCTTCGCGCCGCGACGAAAGAACGAAGACTTGGAGCGCGGCGAGCACGTCACCGATATCGCTCCGCCCGCCGAGAAAATGAACCCGATCGGCGATGCCGTTTTCGAGACAGAAGTTCAGGCAGTCCGCAAATTTGTCCTCGGCGCCGTCCTCGATCTTCCCGGCGAAGACCACGTTCACGTTCGGATGTTTCTCGAAAACTGACGGCAGCGCACGGCAGACGGTGAATTGATCCTTGCGCGGTTCGCTGTAGAAATTGCCGACCATCCCGATAAGCCGCGTGGCTTCAGGCAATCCGAGCTCCTTCCGAAGGCTTTTGCCGGTCGGTTTTACTCGGCCCGGATCGGCTCCGTTCGGAATGACCGTGAAGTTTGTTATATCGAACCGGTCGGATTCCGCGTGGAACCGTTTCAATGCCTCGCTGACAACGACGTTCGCGTGCATCCGCGGGATCAGGAACCGGAGCGCGCGGCGATTCTTCCAGTCATAAACCGTTCCGCCCTGAAAACTGAGAACGCGCCTGACCCGTTTCAGTCCGCGCGTGGCGAGATACAAATGCAGGCCCTCGACCGCCTGATAGCCGTGAACGACCTGGATCTGCCTTTCTTTGATTATTTTTCGAAGTTGCGATGCAAGGTATAGGTCGACGGGAAACTTGCGTCCGAGCCTGACGAAATCGACTCCCGATTCGCGGAATTCTTCCTCGATCACACCGCCCTGTGCCGTAACGAACGTCAGCTCGATCCCGAAATCACGCGCGTTTCGACAGACATCGAGAACCTGCGTCTCGGCGCCGCCGCGATTTGTCGTGTCGAGAAAATGAAGTACACGCATTGGCATTTGCGATTGTCGATTTGGGATTTGCGAATGGAACGCCGTTGAGATTATCGTCGCAGGCTCCCGAAGCGTACAATCTTTCCGATCTCGCGCCTTTTTCCGCTAAACTAACCTCGTGCCGGATGTCACCGTCGTCGTTCCCAGCTACAATCACGCGCGTTTTGTCGAACGCACGTTGCGGTCGATCTTCGCCCAAACCCTTGCTCCGAAGAACCTGATTGTAATTGACGACGGTTCAAAAGACGAATCTGTCGCCGTCATCGAACGGACCTTGCGAGACTGTCCGTTTGCATCCGAACTTATCGTCCGCGAGAACCGCGGACTGTGCGCAACGCTGAACGAAGCGCTGTCGAAAACCGATTCCGAGTACTTTGCCTACATCAGCTCCGACGATCTTTGGTTTCCCGGATTTCTTTCGAGCCGAAGCCGGATGCTCAATGAACGACCGAAGGCTGTCCTCGCATACGGCTATTCCTTTTTGATCGATGACGAAGACTCAATCGTCGATTCGACCTCGAACTGGGCGGAATACGCCGACGGCGACGCCTTGCCAATGCTCCTTCGCCCGGTGATCCCGGCGAGCGCGTCAGTTTTGTATCGAACCGAGATCCTGAAGGAATTTGGCTGGAATAACGGTGCAGTACTGGAAGACTACGAACTTTATCTCAGGCTCGCGCGGCGCGGCGAATTCGCGCTCGATCGGGGCAAACCGTTGTCCGCCTGGCGGGTCCATGATTCGAACACGAGCGCCGATTTTCCGCTTATGATGAATGAGTGGTTGGCGGCGCAACGACGCACACGGGCCGAAACCGGACTTACCGACTATGAGCTCGACGAAATTCAGCGACGTATCAGGTTTCGGTGCGTGGCTGACTTCATCCGTCGCGGCCATCGTGCGGAAGCGTGGAAAATGTTCCTCGAGAATCACGGAGCCGGTTCGCTGGCTTCGAAACTGAAGATGCTCGCGCGATTTGGGATCCCGAAGGCGGGTTATGAATTACGGCGCCGGACGACGGCAAAAAGGAGCCGCAGGCGTTTCGGAACAATTGCGACCGGCGCCACCGAATAGCTATACTGGCTCGGATCCGTAAACTGTTGGCAAACGAGAACATAACCAGAATTGAACCGAGCCGTGCATGGCTCGGACTCGGACTCGGCGATCTTTGGAGGTATCGCGAGCTGCTCTACTTTCTGACGTGGCGCGATGTCAAGGTACGCTACAAGCAGAC
>JAKQII010000242.1 GCA_029557535.1 Acidobacteriota bacterium | reverse complement strand
GAGACCGGTAGCGCCCTGTGCGCCCAGCAATGCGGAGCGCGCGTCGGCGATCTTGCCGAAAACTTCCTGTTCCTGAATCCCGGCCATTTTCGCTGCCTCGACAAGATTCGGGATCAGGTCGGCGCGGCGCTGCATGCTGCTTTCAACCGCGGACCATGTGCTGCGGACCTTCTGCTGCTTGGCTGTCAGGTCGTTGTAACTGCATCCGGAAAGCCCGAACGCGGCAAAAAGTACGATCGCAATCAAAACTGCTTTCTTCATAGTTCTCCCCATAAAATGTCAATCGTTAGACGTTAATCGTTAAGAGGTTAACCGAGCTTCCCTTGATTGGGGCCGAAAAGCGATCAACCGTTAACAATCAACAATTTACGAACCCGAGATGTGATCGATCGCGGCGATCACCTTCTCTATCTGCTCCATGTATTCCGCGAACAGCGCGTTCGCGGAAACCTCGTCCAGTGTTTGATCGAAGTTATTCTCACGAATATTGAATATTTTTTCAAACGGCTTTCCGTCGAGCCCGAACTCGCGGACCGTCACCGCGATGACATCATGTTTTCCCACGGGCGGTTCAACGCCTTTCAGCATCAGCCCCGCTCGGAAAAGCGCCGCGAAGCTCGACAAACTGTCCGACATCAGTTTCGCGAGTCCCGCGACCGACGTCGAGGCAGGTATGTAGCTCCGGCGCAGCTGGATCAATTTGCTTCGGAGCTCGTACTCGGTCTGATGCCGCAGAAACGCGTCCGAAATGTTGAGTCCGGCGAGAACGTCCGTCCCGAAGACGACTTTCCGCGCGCGCTCCATTTGGTGGAACTCGATCGGGAAGACATCCGCCGCCGTCTGCAGTTCGTCGACCGTGAAATACACCGGAACCGGATGTCCGAGCCGCGTCCACTCGCGCATGCACGCGTGGGCGTTGCGAAGTTCGAGCGGCGTGATCCGATTGAGCGCGACGAGCAGGTTCAGGTCCGACGCCTGAGGGATGAAATCGCCCGCGGCGGCGGAACCGTACAGGATCACACCGGCGAGATTCTCGCCGTGCGTCGTTTTCAGGTCATCTACGAATGCGTTCAGTTCGTTTTTCATAATCAAGTAGACGGTAGACGGTGGTCAGTGGTCAGTGGTCAGTGGTCAGTGGTCAGTGGTCAGTAGTCGGTGGTCTGATCGCCGAACTTCGGTAATCCCACATCCTAAATCCCAAATCCCAAATCCCCAATCGCAAATCGCAAATGCCTCACCAGTCTCCCCCGGCGCCGCCGCCGCCGAAGTCGCCTCCACCGCCGAATCCGCCCCAGTCGCTCGAACCCGACGAACTGCTTCCCCAATCGCTCGATCCCCAGCTTGAGGACGATCCCGACGAGCTTCCGCCGGTCGGAAAGAAGATCCAGCCACCTCCTCCGCCAGACCCTCCGCCCCAACGATCGCGGTCCTTCCCCGACTTTCCGGAACGGCCCGAACGGCTGAAAATGATCAGCAAAATGATGATCAGGATCACCGCGCAACAGATCAGCGTCGAAAACGAGACGCCCGGGATGGTCCCGCCGGTGTTGCCGGAAGGAGTCGGCGACGCGCCCGGACTCGCGCGGTGCTCGATCGTTCGGATGTAGGCGTCGATCGTGTCTCCGATCGCTTTGTCATAGTTGCCTTGACGCAGCGACGGTACGAGATACTGGCGCTGAAGTTGTCCGACGACGCCGTCCGGCAATTCATCCTCGAGATCGCGGCTGACCTGCGTGTAGTACTTGCGGTCGTCGGTCGCCAGAAACAAAAGCGCTCCGGGATTGTCGTCGAACTTTGAACCGATTTTCCATCCACGTGCGACCGCCAGCGAGTATTCCTCGATCGGACGTCCGCCGGTCGACCGCACGATCACGACGGCCAGTTCGACAGACGGATTCGTTTTCGCCTTGAAATCGTTGAGCTTGCGGTTCAGATCCTGCTTCGCGGATGCGGAAAGCACGCCGGCGTAGTCATTCACCGGAGCGGTCGGCGGCGGCAGCGGCGAGCGGTCGATCGAGAACGGTTCGTCCGTCTGGGCGATCGCCGAGAGCGCAAAAAGCGCCAACAAAGCGAGCGTTGCCAACACTTTCCATGGTAGGCGGCGACTTGTCATGTACGACTCCATTTTGCCAGAACCGCAACGATTTACGAAAACCGGTGGCCGGAGTTCGAAAAATCAACGTTCGAGGACCGAATGCAGTAAATAATGAAGCGCGATAAAAACCGCGACGCCGGCAAAGACCGACAGCGAGATCAGCGGATTCTTGCCGGCATGATGATTGACCTCGGGAATGAGGTCGCTGGCGGCGACATAAAGCGTCACGCCGCAAGCGAGCGGAAGCGCATACGCGAGCGTAAAACCGACATTCGATCCGACGACGTAAAATACGAGCAAGCCAATGATCGTGGTCAGACCGACAACCGAGGTCACGATCAGCACCTCGCGAAGGCCCTTTCCGGCAGCGAGCATCATTGAGCCGATCGTGAATCCCTCGGGGAACTTGTGAAGAAATACCGCGATGAAAACGAGTATTCCGACCTTGTAATCGATCATTGCCGCGGCCGAGATCGACACGCCGTCGAAAAAAGTGTGGATCATCAGTCCTCCGATTGCCGTGTATGCGGACGAAGGCTTGATGTGATGATCGGAATGGACCTCTTCGCCGAGGTGAAAATGCGGGGCGATCGTGTGCTCGAAGAACTGCGTCAGAAGATATCCTGCAAGAAGCAGCGCCATCGGAAGATAAAGGTTTTCGCCGGCGAGCGGAAGATTCTCCGGCGATTGCCAGAGTCTGATCGTTTTGGGCAAAACCTCGATGAACGTCACCGACAGCATGAAGCCCGCGCCGAGTGCGAGAATGTACGACAGGAGCCGTTTGTAATTTCGATGGATCTTCGACGGAAAGAGAATCAACCCGCCGGCGACGTTGGCGACGGCGACGATGATCCCGAAGACGAGTAATTGTGCGAACGACGCAGTCATCTGTTTTGCGAATTCTAAACTTTAGCGCAAATGCTCTCGATTGCAAAAATCAGCCTCAAGGATGCGGATGCGCGATTGCCGCTTGAACGGATCGACCACAACATTTTGTGCCTCGTGTGTCGATGGTTTGAAGTGGTTGTGTGACGGGTCAGAAGGAGGGAAACGGCGCCCGGGAATATGTTTAAGACACTTCGAAAATTTTAAGCACATGTATAAGAATTCGCTTGACACTGTTCCGAAAAAGGCAGTAAACTGCTTGCACTTAGGAGAAATGTCCACGAAACGGATTTTGGACGGTCGGTAAACTACGAAACAATTCTTAAGCGATTAAGCACTAGCCAAAGGCAAAAAAACTTTTACGCGGATCGATATATCGGACGGTCGACAGCAAGTTTTAACTACCCTTTACCCGCGTAATAAACGATAGCAACAATTCATTTTTTCGGCTTTACCGGTCTCAGACCGGACGGGATATTTGCGTCTCGAAAACAGAGAGTTCTTTGAAGATGCCACCGGGAGAAAACGAAAATCAGCATGTCTCGGTCCTGCTCGAAGAAACGCTTCGATGGCTCGCCCCAAAGGCCGGCGCTACGATCGTCGACGCGACCCTCGGATTGGGAGGACACAGCCGTGCGATTCTCGAATCAGACCCGACGGTCAACGTTATCGGCATCGACCAAGACCCGCAGGCGATCGCGATCGCGACCGAACGACTTGCAGGGTTCGCCGACAGAATCACGGTCGTACGGGCCAACTTCGGCGATCTCAAACGGGTCGTGAAGCAGCCGGTCGACGGGATCATCGCCGACCTCGGAGTTTCGTCGTTGCAGTTTGACAGTCCTGAACGCGGATTCAGCTTCCGGTTTGACGCCCCGCTCGATATGCGGATGGATCCCGATTCCGATGACGAAACGGCCGCCGAACTGCTCGCCCGGCTTTCGGAAGCCGAGATCGCGGATCTGATTTACAAGCTCGGTGAGGAGCGCCAGTCCCGTCGAGTCGCCCGACGGATAGTTTGGAAACGCGAGATCGGAGAGCCGGTGACGACGACCCTGGAACTCGCGGAGACTGTCGAAAAGGCGATCGGACGCAAGCCGAATGACAAGATTCACCCCGCGACGCGGACATTTCAGGCGCTGCGAATTGCGGTCAACAGAGAACTTGAGGTTCTCGAACAGTTTCTGACCGACGCCATTGATCTTTTGAAAAACGACGGACGCCTCACTGTGATCACGTTCCACTCGCTTGAAGACAGGATCGTGAAACAGGCGTTCCTCAAGTATTCGGGACGCTGCGCGTGCCCGCCGCGACTGCCGCAATGTATCTGCGGCGCGGAACGCACGGTCGAGATCCTGACCCGGAAACCGGTGGTCCCCGGCGACATCGAGGTCGCCGAAAATCCTCGCGCGCGGAGTGCCAAGCTTCGGGTTTGCAAGAAGTTATAGAAGTAAGGAGTAAAAAGAGCGTGAACAAGAAACCCCAACCGAAAAGAAACAACCGACCGTCAGTTCGCCGCGAGCGCGAACCGCTTCCCTGGAAATTCACGCTGGCGACGCTCCTCAGCGGCGCCGTTCTGGTCGCCGGCTTTCTCCTCGCCGCCAAGAACCATTTCACGTCAATCGACTACTGCATCAAGAACTCGGAGCTCAAAAAACAGCTCGGCGAACTCGAATCTGAAAAGCGCCGGCTGATGTTGGCCCGCGAAACGGTGCTCGCGCCGGGCGAGATCAAGAAGGCCGCGCGACGGCTCGGACTCGTCGAAATGACCGCGATGAACATCGAAGCGGTCGAGCCGCAACAGGCACCCGCGACGATTGCGCCAAGTAATCCGTTGATCCGCCGGACGGTCGACTCGAAGCCCGTCGAAAGGCCGAAAACAGCCGTTTCGGAATCGCGCGACCGCATTGTTCCGCCAGCCCAACGGACCGCGGCGAACCCCGCCGAAATCCGCGCCCGACGCGTTTCGAAAACCGGCAACTAAAGTTCTGACAGCAAGATAGGTATGCGCATGAGGAAACGGTCTACACGCAAAACAAAATCGAACCCTGCCCAGACGATCGTCACGCGATTCGCGTTCGTGGTAGCGTTCTTCGTCCTGTGGATCGGCGGCATCGGCGTCCGGCTCGTGCACCTGCAGGTCTCGCAGCACGATGAGCTGCTTGGCCGCGCGCTCGGTCAACGACGCGACACGGTCAAGGAAAAACAGCTGCGCGGCACGATCTTCGACCGTTCCGACCGGGCACTGGCGATGAGCATCCGCGTCAAGACCCTTTATGCCGACCCTGCCGAGATCGAAGACATCGGCGCCGCGTCGCGCGAGGTCGCGAAGGCGCTCCAGGTCAAAGCCTCGGAGATCTCGGAGAAATTGAACGCCGCGCGGAAGGCGGGCCGGCGATACGTCGTTCTTGCGTCAAAGCTCGAGGACGATGCCGTCCAGCGCGTTAACGAATCCCTCGACGACAAATCGCTCCGCAAATCCGATGCGCCGCGGTTTGCCGGTCTTCACTGGACTGACGAGCAGAAACGGAGCTATCCGAACAACACACTTGCCGCGCACGTCCTCGGATTCAGTAATTCCGAAGATGTAGGCGGGGCCGGGATCGAACAATCGCAGGAGGAGAATCTCCGCGGAGCGGTGATCAAAACCGTCCAGGATCATGACCGTTTGGGCCGCGTTTACGGCGAGACCGAGACCGAACAGCGCCAACAACCGAAGGACGTGCAGCTGACGCTCAGTTATTCGATCCAGTACAAGGCGGAACAAGCGCTCGAAAAGGGCGTCAAACGCGCACAGGCGAAATCCGGCGCGGCGATCGTGCTCGACCCGCGGACCGGCGAAATACTGGCAATGGCGAACTATCCGACGTTCGATCCGAACAAGTTCCGCGAATTCAAACCCGAGCAGTTCGTCAATCACGCGGTTCACGATTCGTACTCGCCGGGTTCGGTCTTCAAGCTGATCACATACAGCGCGGCGGTCAATGAAGGGACGATCGATCCGAACGGATCGGTCAACTGCGGAAACGGCGTGCTCAAGATCCCGGGACGTGAGATCGTCGACCACCATTGCCGCACGCAGCTCTCGTACGTTGACGCGATGGCGGTTTCGAGCAACATTGCGGCGATGAAGACCGCGACCACGCTTGGCCGCGACAAGTTTCACTTTTACATGCAACGATTCGGATTCGGGCAGTCGACAGCGATCGAGCTCCCGGCCGAAACGAACGGCATTCTTCGGGCCCCGAATTCATGGAGCGGCGACAGTCTCGCGTCGATGAGTATCGGCTACGAAATTGGGGTTTCGGTGTTGCAAATGGCAACGGCTTTTGCGACGATAGCGAATGATGGAACCAAGGTTCAGCCGCACTTAATCAAGGAAATCAGACAGGCCGACGGCAGCGTAATTTCCAGCCCCGAATTCAGGAAAACGCAAGTTGTGACAGCTGATACCGCCCGGGCGCTGAAGAAGATGCTGAGGCAGGTCGTTTTGACCGGAACCGGCAAGCGGGCGCAGCTTAACGGGTATACGTCTGCGGGAAAAACCGGAACCGCCTGGAAGTACGACGCGAAGCTGAAGAAGATCAACTCGAACAAGTACATCTCTTCGTTCATCGGCTTCGCTCCTCTCGAGAGCAATGGTGTCGTGATCGCGGTGGTTCTTGACGAACCACAGGTCGGAGCGCGTGACGGCGGACAGGTCGCGGCGCCGATCTTTCAGGAGATTGCCGAGCAGATCCTGCCGGAGCTCAATATCGTTCCGGACGCGAACATTCGTCCCGGCGTTTACACTGCCGAAGAGATCCCGTCCGAACTCGATCCGGGCAATTCCAGCCCGAAGTCCTCGACGGTTGCGGCGCGGACCGTTGCGGAAAAAAAGGAGGAAGGCGAAACGGATGACAAGGCGGCGCAGGTAAGCAAAGCGTCGCGGTCCGATTCGAAGGACATCACGCGAAAGAGAAAGACTTGAAACTCGAGAAAGCAGCAGAACTGATGGGCGCCGACGCCTCGACACTCGATCCCGTTTTGCGCGGTGCGCAGGTCGACTCTTTCGTCATCGACTCACGCGAAGTGCAGGCGGGCGAAGTGTTTTTCGCCCTTTCACAGCCGGAATACCGCAACAACTGTTTCAACGGAGAATTCGACGATTCGACGAAATACGTCGCTTCGGCTCTCGGACGCGGAGCCGCGGCGGCCGTCGTTCGCCGTGACCGTTACGATGAATACGAGTCCGCGCTGGCGCCGATTCGGGACCGGCTGATCTTTGCCGACGACGTCATCGTCGCTTTTCAAAAATTGGCGCATGGAGTTTTTTGTGAGTGGAACGGTCCGGTCGTTGCGATCACCGGCAGTGCGGGAAAGACCACGGCGAAGGAACTTACGGCGCACGTGCTGAGCGCTTCGGGGCGCAAGGTCCTTCGCAACATCAAGAATTACAACAACGGTCTCGGACTTCCAATCACCGTTCTGAATCTGGCGAAGGATCCGACCTACGATGTCGCCGTTCTTGAGATGGGAATGTCGACACCAAACCGCGAGATCGCCCGACTTTGCGAAATAGCCCGGCCGACGGTCGCGATCGAGTTGAACGTATTGCCGGTCCACGTTGAGCACCTTGGGACGATCGACGCGATCCAGCAAGCGAAGGCGGAGCTCGTCGAGGGCATGAAGGTCGGCGGAACTGCGGTTCTGAACGCCGATGATCCGCGGGTCCTGGCCATGCGCGACCTGAGCCGCGGTTCGGTCATCACGTACGGGATCGACAATCCGGCCGACGTCATGGCCAAAGACATCAAATTCGAGCGTTTCGGCCGGACAACGTTCACGCTCATCACGCCTGACGGCGAGTCCGAAACCGCTTTTCCGCTGAACGGCAGGCACAACATCTTGAACGCCTTGGCCGCGGCGGGCGCGGGGGTCGCGTTCGGGATGACATCGGCCGAGATCGCGTCGAGCCTCGGCAGCGTGAAGCCGCCGGAGCAGCGGGGCGAGGTTTTGCATTTTGCGGAAGGGTTTACGGTCGTCAACGACACATACAATTCGAATCCCGACGCGCTGCTATCGATGATCAAGACGATCGTCGACGGCGGATCGGGAGCAAAACGAAAGATCGTCGTCGCCGGTGAGATGCGCGAACTTGGTCCCGATTCGAAATCGATCCACTTCGGGACCGGCAGAAAAATCGCTGCACTCGGCATCGATAAGCTTTTTGGTGTCGAGGGCGACGCCGGCGAGATGATCCGCGGCGCGGAGACGGCCGGCCTGAGCGCGGTCGGGTTTTACGAGAATTCGGTCGTCGCGGGCGAGAAATTCGTCGAAGAGGTCGCGCCGGGCGACCTGATCCTCGTCAAGGGATCGCGGGGGGTCAAGACCGAGCGCGTCATCGAGCGACTTTTGGAGAAGTACAAGGTAGAAAACAATTGACCGTCCGGACCTTGGTCCGGAGAAAAGAGAGAGCCACGTGTTTTATTACTTTCTGTACCAACTTGTCTTCAAACAGTACGGAGCCGGCAGCGAGTCGATCTTCTACAAAGGGCTCAACGTCTTTCAGTACATCACTTTCCGCACGACCTGGGCAACGATCACGGCGCTTGTAATTACGCTTCTTTTCGGCGGACCGGTAATCCGGAAGTTGCAGAGAATGAAGATCGGCCAGGAGATCCGCGAGGAACTTTCGCACGAACATCAGGCGAAAAAGGGGACGCCGACGATGGGCGGCGTGCTGATCCTCGGCTCGGTTTTCGTCTCAACCGTTCTGTGGGCGCGGCTTGACAGTCTGTACCTCTGGCTGGCGTTGGGCGCGACGACGATGTTCGGGATCGTCGGATTTGCCGACGATTACATCAAGATCGTCAAAAAGCGAAGTCTCGGACTCACCGAGCGACAAAAACTATTCGGACAATTGCTGACGGCCGCCGTCGTTTGGGGATGTCTGTATTTGCTGTCGAACTATCCGTGGAATCTGGCGATACCGTTCTTCAAGGCGACCGCGATCACCGAATACGGACAAGCCGTGACATGGATCGGACCTTGGGCATATCTGTTTTTCATTATTTTCACGTTGCTCGGGGCGTCAAACACGGTCAATTTGACCGACGGAATGGATGGTCTCGCGGCAAGCATGACGTTCATCGCGATGGCCGCGTTGACCGCGCTGACGTACGTCACGAGCGACGCCCGGTGGTCGTCGTATCTCGACATCACGCACAAACCGGAGGCCGCTGAACTGACAGTGTTTTGCGGATCGATGGTCGGCGCGAGTCTCGGATTTTTGTGGTACAACGCCCCGCCGGCGGAAGTTTTCATGGGAGATGTCGGCAGTCTCGCGATCGGCGGCGCACTTGGGACCGTCGCCGTTTTGACCAAGCAGGAGTTCCTGCTCGTTTTTATCGGCGGGATCTTCATCATCGAGGGACTCTCGGTGATGCTGCAGGTCGGTTACTTCAAGTTCACGCGGAAGACGACGGGAACGGGCAAGCGCATTTTTTTGCAGGCACCGCTCCATCATCATTTTCAGCTTGCGGGGCTTAAGGAACCGAAGATCGTTTTCAGGTTTGTGATCGTCGCGATCCTGTTCGCGCTGTTCAGTCTGTCGACTTTGAAGCTCAGGTGAGTTTGGAGCCCCGCCTTCAGGCGGCTGTTTGAAACTGCGGGGCAGCCTGAAGGCGGAACTACAAACAAGGTCATACGTTCGCTATCCATGATCCTTTCGGGCAGAAAAACTTTGGTCCTCGGCGCCGGCAAATCGGGCATTGCCTCTGCGCGGTTCCTGGCGGCGCGCGGCGCGACGGTTGCGCTTCATGACCGCAAACCGGTCGCGGACTGGACCGACGAAGCCCGTTCGCTCAAGGTGTCAGACGGCGTCGGACTGATCGCCGGGCAGATCCCGTCCTGGCTGCTCGACCAGATCGATCTCGTCGTCATCAGCCCGGGCGTTCCGACGAACACGATCCCGGCACGTTACGTCGACCGCAAGGACGGCGAGGTCATCGGCGAGGTCGAACTCGCGTATAGATTCTTGAAAGGCCGGATCATCGGGATCACCGGTTCGAACGGAAAAACGACGACAACGACGCTGATCGGCGAGATTCTGAAGAACGGCGGTTTCGATACCCTCGTTGGCGGCAACATCGGCACGCCGCTGCTCCAACTGGCCGAGCGCGCGACGGAAGAAACTTGGTCGGTCGTCGAGCTTTCGAGTTTTCAGCTCGAGACGATCCGCGATTTCCGTCCGCACATCGCCGTCGCGACGAACGTTACGCCGAACCACATGGACCGGTACGATCTTTTCGCGGACTACGCCGCCGCAAAGCACCGGCTGTTCATGAACCAGACCGCGGAAGACGTCGCGATCCTGAACGCCGACAACGAGACGACGGCGAGCTGGGCGACCGGATTGAAAGCGCGCGTCGCGATGTTCTCGGTAAAATCCGAGCTCGACGAGGGACTTTTTCTTCGCGGACGCGATCTGATCTCGCGGTCGGGTGGAAAAGAAAAGGTGCTGACGACGCGTGACGACATCTTTCTGCGCGGTCTGCACAATGTTGAGAACGTGCTCGCGGCGTTCGCCGCCGGACTCACGGCCGGCGTCGATCCGGAATCGATCCGCGAAACCGTCCGGACATTCCGCGGCGTCGAGCACCGGATCGAGTTCGTCGAGGAGATCGGCGGCGTAAAGTATTACAACGACTCGAAGGCGACGAGCGTTGACGCGACGCTCAAAGCGCTCGAGGCATTGAGCGAGGAACCTGGCAAAACGGTTTTGATCCTCGGCGGCCTCGGCAAGAACGCGCCGTACACGCCGCTCGCGCCGCTGATCGGAAAGATCGCAAGAGCGCTCGTCCTGATCGGTGAAGACGCCGGCAATATCGAGTCGCAACTCGCCGGAACGGCGCCGATCATTCGCGCCGCTTCGATGTCGGACGCGGTCGCGAAATGCGCCGAAGCGGCGGAACCGGGCGATTCTGTCCTGCTCGCGCCGGCCTGCGCAAGCTACGACATGTTCCGGAGTTTCGAGGAGCGAGGAACGGTTTTTAAATCAGACGTTAGATCGCTGAACGTCGTGGGGAAAAGTAGTTGAACGAGTACAAGGCAAGGAGAGATGGCAAAGAAGTTGAGAATGGACTGGTTCTTGTTCGGGATCGCCACGACGATGGCGCTCTTCGGATCGATCATGGTCTATTCGGCTTCGGCTATGATCTCGCTCAAAGAGACGGCTTCAAGCGCCGGCGGGCCGACCGAGTTTCAGTATTTCTTCAAGCAGTTCAGCTTCACGATCCTCGGACTGGTCGCGATGTACGTCGTCAGCCGCATCGATTACAGGATTTACCAGAACCGACTCGTCGTCGCCAGTCTGTTGCTCGTCACCGCGATTCTGCTGATCTCGGTCTTTTTCTTTCCGGCGATCAACGGCGCGCGGCGCTGGATCAGAATTCCCGGAATGTCCTTCCAGCCGTCGGAGATCGCGAAACTCGCTTTGCCGCTCTTTTTTGCCTGGTTCTTGACCGAACGCGAGAAGTACGTCGGCGATCTGAAGACGACGGTTCTGCCGAGCCTCGCCGTTCTCGGTTTTTTTGGCGGATTGATCTTGATGGAACCGGATCTGGGAACGACGATCGTGCTCTGCGCGATCTTCACGACAGTCTATTTCGTTTCCGGCGCGCGGCTGTTCCATTTGGCGAGCGTCGCGGCGGTACTGTTGACGATCGGCGGCGCGATGCTGATATTCGCTCCGTTTCGTGTGCGCCGTCTGATGGCGTTTTTCGATCCGTGCAGCCCCGAGAACGCGGCGAATGCGGGTTATCAGGTTTGCCAGTCGCTGCTCGCGATAGGGTCGGGCGGCGTGCTTGGCGAGGGCTTTGCGAAGGGGCAGCAGAAGCTGTTCTATCTGCCATACCCGTACTCGGACTTCATTTTTGCTGTGGTTGGCGAGGAACTCGGACTGATCGGAACGATGGCGGTCGTCGCCGCATTCGCCCTGCTGCTCTGGCGGGGCGCGCGGGCCGCGATGCAGGCTCCGGACCGGTTCGGGAAACTGCTCGGAATCGGGTTGATCACGGGAATCGTCGTTCAGGCGCTGTTCAACATTTCGGTGGTGATCTCGATGCTTCCGGCGAAGGGGATTCCGTTGCCGTTCATTTCGTACGGCGGAACGTCGATCCTGTTCACGCTGATCGCGGTCGGTGTTTTGCTTAACATCTCGCAGTACGCGGGATTTCAGTCGGTGGAGACGAAAAGAAAATAAGGAAGATTGGTCGGCTGACATGAGAGTCTTGATCGCCGCCGGAGGAACCGGCGGACACATCTATCCCGGAATCGCCGTCGCAAAAGAAGTATTGCGGCGCGATGAAGGTTCAAAAATACTTTTCGTCGGCACGACGCGCGGGCTTGAAACGAAGATCGTCCCGGAGAACGGTTTTCAGCTCGCGCTGATCAACAGCGCGGGACTCAAGAATGTCGGACTGGCAGGGAAGATCAAGGGATTGCTGATCTTGCCGAAGAGTTTCATTGAGGCGCGCACGATCATCAAGGATTTCCGCCCGGACGTCGTCGTCGGCGCCGGCGGTTACGTTTCGGGACCGGTCCTCTTGATGGCGGCGCTAATGCGGATCCCGACGCTCGTGATGGACTCGAACGCCCTGCCGGGATTTACTAACCGGCGCCTCGCGCCGTTCGTGACAAAGGCTGCGCTGACGTTCGACGAAGCGCTGCCGTATTTTGGGAAGAAGGGCGTTGTGACCGGGAATCCGGTGCGCCGCGAGTTCTTTGAGATCGAACCGAAAGCACGTGGCGAGAAAACGCGGCTGCTGGTCTTCGGCGGTTCGCAGGGCGCGCGCGCGATCAACAACGCCGTCGCAGACGCCCTCGGGTCGCTTCCGGCGGACCGGCTCGAGATCACGCACCAGACGGGCGAAAGCGATCTTGACCGGATACGTGCTCAATATGCGGATTCCGGGTTTGCCGACGCCGACGTCAGGGCGTACATCACCAACATGGTCGACGAGTTTGCGAAGGCCGATCTCGTTGTCTGCCGTGCAGGCGCCACGACCTGTGCCGAACTGGCGGCATCGGGAAAGGCCGCGATCATGGTTCCGCTCCCGACCGCGGCCGACGATCATCAGCGGAAGAATGCCGAGGCGCTGGTCCGCGCCGGAGCCGCAAAGATGATCCTGCAGCCGGAACTTTCGGCTGCAACGCTGGCGCAGGCAATCGGAGATCTGATCGGCGATCCGGCTGCGATCGGAGAAATGGAGGCGTGTGCCCGGAAACTGGCCAGAAAAGACGCGGCCGAAGCGACGGTTGATATCATTGAGTCGATTAGAAAGGGGAAAAGTGAAAAAGGGGAAAAGTGAAAAAGGGGAAAAGGGGAAAAGTGAAAAAGGGGAAAAGTGAAAAAGGGGAAAAGTGAAAAAGGGGAAAAGTGAAAAAGGGGAAAAGTGAA
>JAKQII010000207.1 GCA_029557535.1 Acidobacteriota bacterium | reverse complement strand
ACGAACGTGTTCTTCAATCCCTTCGGCCGCTGCGCCTGCGGGATGATCTGGCGCTTGTTGCGCCGGATATTCTCGGTCGGGACCGCGAACGCGCTGCTGCTGCGCGGTTTCCGTTCGCCGCCCGTTTCGTGCGTCGCGAGCCAGTCGGCGGCGGTCTTGACGGCGGCTTCAAGTTTGTCGCGCCTCGCCGCCGTTATCCTGATCCCGAACTTGTTCGACGGTTGGGCCCAGTTCCCGCGTACCGTGAAGGTCGCATTGATCGACGCGATCGAGGCGGCCTGAGCCGCCTTCGCCGCTTTCGTCAGCCCGACCGCCGTTCCGAACCGCACGTTCTTGGCAATCTTCGCGAAATCCGGCTTTTTGATGATCTCGATCCTCATTTTTCCAGAACGCGCTCCGTCAGTTTGTCGATCTTTTCCTCGATCCGCTGCTGCCCGGTCTCGAGCCGCTCCATGCGCTGCTCGATCGCGCGCATGTGCAAATGGTTCACGTGCCTTTCGCCGTCGGCGGTATGCGACGCCAGCGCGTCGCGCGTCTTGTCGTGATGATCCTTCAAGTCGTCCACATCCTCGATCACGCGCCGCAGCGCCGTGATAAGCCCTCCGAATCCCAATAATCCGCCGGCTGCAACAACGACGAAACCGGCAAGTGCCATCCAGTCACGAAATTCCATAGGGAGAAGTGGATCGTCAAAACACGATCAGGCCGAATTTCTGCTTTTTCCTTCCGTGCACCAGAAGGAACTCAACGATCTTCATCAGCCGCAGCCGTTCGGCCTCGGCGTCGATGTTCTTTTGCGTCTCGGCGGCGAGCCGGATCTCAAGGTCCTTGATGATCCTGGCGTCCTCGGCCCGCGCCTCCTCATTCGCTTTCGCAAGGTCGCGCAGTTCCCTGCGCTCGCGGACGCAGGCGGCGCATTCCTGCGCGGCGTCCTGCGAGATGCAGACCTTTTCTTCCGGCGGAGGGGTCGGAGTCGGTGTCTGCGCGGACGCGGCGAACGCTCCGGCGGCGATGATAAAGATCAAAAGCAGTTTCTTCATTTGTTTTCCTCGATCAGCTTCTCAAGTTCTTCCGCAGTGATCGGCTTTTTCTTCCGCGCCTCTTCGACGCGGTCCTCGATCTCGCGGATCTTGTCGTCGGTGAGATTGCGCTCCTCATCGACGTTCGCGATCACTTTTTGCAGCTCGTCCCGGCGCTCGCGTTCGTTCGCCTTGTTGATCTTTTCGATCGATTCAATGTCGATCTTCGGCTGCGGATTCATGCACGACCGGACCTGCGAAAAGATCAGGACGGCCAGCGCGACCGCCGCGATCACGACGGCAATGAAAGTGATACGGGCGATCTTGACCGCGAGCGCCTCGCCGAGTCCGAGCTTGCTGGTCAAAAAGAAAATCAAACCTGTGATCATTGCAAACCCTCCTCCGCGCCTGGGATCAGCGGATGCCCGCCGCTCGTGTGCGTCTCCGTCGCGGCGTAGCGCACGGGATCGTTGAAATACAGAATGACGTGCTCCATCCCGTAACGGACATTCCGCGCCAGATTCCCGAAGTCGGCGCAGATAACGAACTCGCCCGTCGGCGTGCCGTTATCCTTAAAAACCCATTCCGACGCGAACACGTAGCCGATGCCGGGGCGCGGATCCTGGTCGAATACCGTCCCGTCGTAGTTGTCGGCGCGGATCTTGAATGACGGGATACGCGCAACAGGGGAAGGCGTGCAATCGTCCTTGACGTAGATCACATACCGCGCACCGTCGAGCCATTCCCTGTATCCCTCACGGGATGCGTCAAAAAATACTTTGGATGCTGCCCGATCGACCTCCGCGAGAAATTCCGCACTGCGCGGGGATTTTGCCGCAACCCTGATCCCAAGTTCGGTCGTCTGGATCGAATCGGAGGACACCTCGAAATCCGCCTCTTTGCGAAACCTGAACCACCAAAGCGCAAAAGCGCCGCCGGCGCAGAGAAGGACAATCACAATTACAATTGCCGTGTCGCTCACAGGTCACCCTTCCGCTTCAGCAGACGATAAACAACGAACGCCGACAGCGCGAACATCAGCAGGACGATCCCTGCAACCACTTCCTCTTTGCTCATCGCTTAACCTCTTTCCATGCATTCGACATTCGGATCACCGATGCGCAATCATCATCAGGAGTCACCCATACCGGATCAGTCGGAGTCACAGACATTTCTTTCTTTGGGGATTCACCCACAAGCGGGGTAGTGATGTAATGCAGTAATCCGGGTTTCATCACATGGCTTGTCGATTGTGCTTCTATTCGTGCGGGAGCGCGCCGTCGCACGGTACGATCAATCGGTTTGACGGCTATGATGAATTTTCTTGAGCGCCGTGCGAAGACCCACATCAAACAGCCGAGACTGACTGAAACAGTTAACGCCAAAACGTCCGGATTCATTGCTTCTTCACCTCCACGTCATGCTCGTCGGGACCGGTCTCGCGGCCCTGATCGTTTACGCGCTTTGGAAGAACAGCGATCAGCGTCCCGGTGTTCACAGCGTCCCCCGTTTTTTCAGGATCCGGTAGATCACCCACGACGACAGCGCAAGGCCGACGAACACGAGCACGGTGACAAAGTCTTCGTTCATTGCGTTACCTCAAAAAACAGCCACAGCGCGGCAAACACCAGCACGGTAAAGACTAGCACTGCTATTACCATTTCCCTTTTTTCCCGCCGCGTTGGAGCGGGAATCCATCGCCCCGATCGGTGTCCGTTGCTCATTTAGTCACCCCCCTCCCTTTCATCCGTAAAAACAACCAATGGAAAAAAGCGAAGACCTTTGTACGGTGCGTTTTATGGCAGCCGTTGCAACAAGTCCACATGATCCTAATTTTCATTGAGGTTTCACCTCCACATCATGCCGGTTCGGATCCGACTTGATCCACATCGCGAGCCAAAGCGTGATCTGTTTCCACAGTTTCCGAAGCATTAGCCCGACGATGATCAGCCCGATCAGGATCAGCACCCACTTCGTATTGTCGCGGATGAATCCAAGCACCGCCTGGCCGACGTCGGCGGCCGAAATGAAGCCGTTCTGGATCGCCGACTGGATCGCCGACACCGCCGCCGTCAGGAACGTCGGGACCGTGATCCCGGCGATCGTCAGCTTTGTCGCGGTCGCCGTCGAGTCCTCTTTCGCCGGCGCCGTCACTTCTTTGACCTCGGAAGGCGGCGACTGCGGGACATCCTGCGGAGTTGTATTGACGGCCGCAACAACGGCCTCTTGCGGGATCTCTGCGGGTTCGTTGGGAGCCGCCTCCCGAGATTCCTGAGCCTCGCCCTGCGGGAGCTTCACCCGCTCGGCGTAAAATATCCCGGCCTCCTGCTTGTGCCGGTCGCGGGCGTATTTGCCCTGGTAGATGATTTCCTGCTTGACGGCATTCGGCTCAAGACCGTCCGCCTCAAGCAGCTTCGCGAACTCGAAGGCGCGGTCGTAGACGTCGCGCGAGTAATCTTTTCCGGTCGTCGTCGAGTCGACGTTCTGGCCTTTCGAAAAATGGTAGTGCGCCCAGCGCCCGCAGTTGTAGGCCGCCGTCGCGATCCGGCGCAGGTCGTCGGCCGCGTCGATCTTCTTCGCCGTGAACGTGATCTTGCGGACCATGACGTTCCGGCCGCCGCAGCGCACGACGTCTTCGAGTTTCATGATCAGGATGTCCGCGCCCCGGATTACGCCCTGCTGCCAATTCGCCGAGGTCCATGTCCGCGCGTACTCGGGATCGGTCCCGATGTCGACCTGAAGCGGCCCGAACCCGTTCCATCGACCGTTGCGGTAGTCGCCCTTGATGTTTTCGAGGTTCGTTTCCCGCGACCCGATGCCGAGAAGATGCGCGGTCGACGTCCCGACGCGCTTCGCCTCGCGCTGAAACACCGGGAGCCAGCCGCGCCTTTTGACTTTTTCGTACTGCCGCTTGATTTCAGAAACCGAGATTCTCGCCATACCGAAGCGAGTTTAGATGATTGGAAAAATAATTATTTTTTTGGGGTAAAAAACTCCTCAACCTGTAGCTTTTTAACTTTCTTTTTCTCTAAAAATTCTTCAAGTGCTTTAGATTCAAACCTTAGCGTCCTACCGGATTTGTAAAATTCAATCTTTTTCTTTGCACAAAGGCGCCCCAACGTCGAGCGGGAAATCCGCAAAACGTCGCAGACTTCGCGTGCAGACAGAAGTCGCGCGGTAAACTTGCGATGGTTTGTCTTCTCTTCGTCGTTGATTATTCGAATCATCAGACTGGGACGGCCCTGACCGGTCAACGAAATCCGCTGAAACTCGATCAGCCGGTGCTGCTCAAGGATCTTCGTTGCCCCATGAATCGCCTCGACTGGAAACAGTGTTTCGCGTGCAACGTCTGCGATCGTCGCGGCCCCGAGCTCGATCGCCCGGAAGATCTCTTCGAGTTTTTCCTGCTCCGAAAATCCGAACCGCCGCCGGACGGAATTGACCACCTTGTACAGCTCGGACTTCGTGACCTGATCCGGCGATCGGACGGCCAGCACCGCGATCTCGTCCGCGAATGTCAGGGCCGTCCGCCGTTCCGCCGATGTGAGTTCCTTCAATCCGTCCATTCTTATACGCTCGCAAGCAGCGGCATGATGCCGCCGATCCGCCGATCGCTCATCGCAATGTATTCGGGATTCAGTTCGCACCCGATGTATCGCCGTCCGTAACGCATGGCGACTATGCCGGTCGTTCCCGCGCCGTTGAACGGGTCGAGAACAAGGTCGCCTTCGCGCGATCCCGCGAGGATGCACGGCGTTATCAGATCTTCGGGAAACGTCGCGAAATGCGCTTCGCGGAACGGTTTGGTCGTCACCGTCCAAACGGATCGCTTATTTACCTTCTCCGCGCCGGTCCAGACATTCCCCGATTTCGATGCGTGTTTCGGATCATCGCTGTCGCCGTACTTCGCGCCACCGAACCGCGGACCAGCCGCCTTCATCTTTGCGTTCGTTTTGAACGGCGATAAGCGGGCGATGGATGACTGCGCAACCGGTTCAGCGATCGCCTCGGCGTCGTAGTAGTATTTCGGCGACTTGGACAGCAAAAAAATGTACTCGTGCGCTTTCGTGCATCGGTCGGTGACGCTCTCCGGCATCGGATTCGGCTTGTGCCAGATGATGTCCTGCCTGAGATACCACCCGTCCGCCTGAAGCGCAAACGCCACGCGCCACGGAATGCCGATAAGGTCTTTGGGCTTGAGTCCGATTCGGTATGCTTTTTGCGGTTTGTTTATTCCTGTGATCGTGCCGAGATTCGTTCCCTGTTTACCTGTTAAGCTAGACGGATGAGGCGTTCCGTCGGGGTTCGCACCTTTCCCGCTGCCCGCATAACTATCACCCAAGTTCAACCACAGCGTCCCGTCGTTACGCAGAACCCGCCGGACTTCGCGGAAGACCTCGACCAGTTTCGCCACGTACTCGTCGGGCGTCTGTTCGAGTCCGATCTGTCCGTCCGCCCCGTAATCACGCAAGCCGAAATAAGGCGGCGAAGTCACGCACGTTTGCACCGTACCGGATTCGATAGTCGGCAATGTTTGGAGGCAATCGCCTTGCAGTATTTGATATGTCACCATTGTCGATGATTTGAAGAAATTCTTTTGCGTTACTGATTAAATGCGCTCGACGGAACCG
>JAKQII010000195.1 GCA_029557535.1 Acidobacteriota bacterium | reverse complement strand
CGCGCGCGGCGAACACATCGAACGCCAATCTCGGATTGCCCGCAAATCTTGCTCCGGCATCGAACGCAAATTCCGCGGTCCCTGCAAATACGTCGGCGGTCAGGTCGAATGAATCGTCGCCCGTGGCCCCGGTTCCGGCGGCGACGCCCGGCACCGGCAATCTATCGAGAGAACCGGTAGTACCGCCGCAGTCCGAGTCTAAGTCTGCCTTGGAGGAGCGAAATCAACCGGAGTTAAAGAAAGAAGTCCCGGTGGGATCAAACGAACAGCCCGCGGCCAAGCCGAGAAGACCAACGGAAAAGGTCGCAACAATGCCTGACAAGGACGATCAGGAAGCCGACACCAAGCTCTCGGATGCCGCCGGAGCGCGCGATGAAAAGGCCAAGACGGCGACAATCGCCCGCAAACGCGGCGAAACAACCGAAACACGTGCCGTCGGCGGAAGATCGTTCAGAAACATCGGCGGAATCTGGTTCGACGCCGCGTACAACAGTTCCCAGTCGCAGATACAGATCAAACGCGGATCCGACGACTACAAGAAGCTCGATTCCGGCCTCCGCGCGATCGCCGAACAATTCGCCGGAACCGTGGTTATCGTCTGGAGCGGAAAAACTTATAGGATTTATTAAGGTGAAGAATCAAGATTCAACAACGTGACAAAAACTTGATTCGTGAATTTTTGAATCTTGATTAACGATTATTTGATCCCATGAATTTAACCGTCCTCGGTTCGGGAAGTTCGGTCCCGCACAAGGACCGATCGAGTTCCGCATATTGGCTCGAAACGTCGCTCGGCACGATCCTCCTGGACTGCGCGCCCTCGGCGATCCACCGGATGGCACAGGAAGGTCTCGACTGGCCGAACCTTGACGCGATCTGGATTTCGCATTTTCACCTCGATCATGTTGGCGGTCTTTTTCCGCTTCTGTTCTCGACAAAGTACGCGCCGCAGACTCAGGATCGCGAAAAGCCGCTGAAGATCTTCGGGCCGGTCGGATTGTCGGCATTGTTTGAGACCGTCGATTCGGCGAACAACTATCGACTCGCCTCACAGCCGTTTCCGCTCGAGTTCGTCGAGGTCCATCCGTTGGAGGATTTTGAGTTACTGCCGGGTGTGACCGGCGTCGGACTCGATACACCGCATACGCCGGAAAGCATGGCGGTGAGGATCACGGACGGCAGCCGTTCGATGGTCTTCTCGTCGGACACCGGATTCACAAAGGCGCTTGCGACATTCGCGCATGAGACCGACCTGCTGATCGTCGAGTGTTCATTCATCAAGAACAAGCCGGTCGAATCGCACCTCAAACTCGCGGAGGTCGAGTATATCGTCCGACACGCGAAGCCAAAGCGAGCGATGCTGACGCATTTTTATCCGGAATGGGACGAGGTGAAGTTTGAAGACTTGGCGGGAACGGAGTTAATCGAGGCGAGGGACGGCTTGTCAATTCGGATCGGGGATTTGTGATTGCGGATTTCCTCTTTTCAGTAGTAGGGACCCGAAAATCGATTCGGGCCCCAATCAGAAATCGCAAATCCAAATTCCGAAATCACTGAATCGAGACGGTCATCGTGAAGCTGGTCGCACGATTGCCGTGGTTGTCGATGCTGATGTACACGTCGCCGTTGCTCTCCACATAATGCGAATACTGGGTGTCGTGCAGATCACCCTGCGTGAAATCGCATCGGCCGTTCCCGCAACTCAGAACCGCCGTTAACGTTTGTCCGCGACGAGCCCCGAGAACGAATCCACGGGTCGCGCCGGCCGCCA
>JAKQII010000190.1 GCA_029557535.1 Acidobacteriota bacterium | reverse complement strand
CATCCTGATCACCGGCTGCTCTTCAGGCTTCGGTCGTTTGATGGCGGACCTGTTTTTCGAAAATGGATGGACCGTGATCGCGACACTCCGCGATTCCGTGCGAATGAAAGACGCGCCGAGCGACCCCCGTTTTCAGGTCCTCGAACTCGACGTCACCGCTCCGGCTGATCGCGCTGCGGCGGTCGACTTCGTCGACCGCCGTTACGGAGGGCGCCTCGACTGCCTGATCAACAATGCCGGCTACGGACTGTTCGGCCCATTTGAGGAAACGAGCGAGACCGAATTGCGTGAGCAGTTCGAAGTGAATTTCTTCGGTCTCTCGCTTTTGACCAGATCATTCCTGCCCGCCTTGCGAATGGCTCGCGGGCGGGTGATCAACATGTCTTCAGTTTGCGGCGCTCACGGAATGCCGCTGACCTCCGCGTATTGCGCGAGCAAGTTCGCCGTCGAGGGGCTCACGGAATCCCTGCGCTATGAACTCGCGCCCCACGGCGTCCAGGTCGGGATGATCGAGCCTGGCGGCTTTCGCACGAAATTCGGAACCAATGTTCAATGGTCGACTGACCGAGGGACGACGAGCCCGACCTACGACGTTCAAACGGAAAACTATCGCGCGCTTTTAACGAAGATGCGTTCGGGCAAAGGGAATCCGCCTGGCGTCGTGGCTCACGCCGCGTTCCGCATGGCCGAAGCGGTGCGCATGCCCCTGCGGATCCAGGTCGGCGCGGACGCGCGTGCCACTCACTGGGCGCGTCGATTGATGCCGTCGTTCATATGGACCCGTCTCAGCGAAACGATGTGCCAGGCCGTTTTCAACAAACCCGTTGCACCCTCGGCCCTGGGCGAAAGAAACGGATGACCGAGCTTTCAAGGATCGAAGTTCCGACTGGAATGGACGCTCCCGATCTTCCGAACGACCATCGTTTACGCGCCATCATCGCGACGTCCTTGAAGCGACGGGGAGCGGCTCTCGACGCCGAAGCACCCGCGGATCCGGTCGTTTACTGGCCAGCGTCCCATTTCGGGTTGGATCGCGTCGAGCGGTTCCGCGCCGCCGACGCGACAACCAAATTCAAGATCTTGAGTGCTTGCTCGGACTCGCTTCTACGAGAAGCTTTCTTCATCGAAAAGGGCGGCATGCACTACACCGCCAAGATCAGCCTGCTCGCGCGGACCACCGAAGAGCGGTTACTCTACAATTTGTTCTCATCGGAAGAAGCCCAGCACTTTCACTGGGTCTCGTCGTTCGTGCGCGCCTCCCTACGAACTGATCCGGAAGCGAGTCCGTTCCTGAGCCTGCTGAATCGGATCGCGCAATTCGAGGACCGGGAAACGCTGATATTCGTGCTGCAAGTGGTGCTCGAAGGGTGGGGCCTTCACCACTACAAGGCGCTCGCCGCGGATTGCCTGCACCCGGAGTTGAAAGCCGCATTCGAGCGCATTCTTCGCGACGAGGCCGGACATCACGGCGGCGGCCTGGTTCTTTTCAATGAATCCGAATGTTCGCCAGAAAAGGTCGCCAAACTCATCGGACTCATGCGACTGTTCCTACCGATGGTTCAAATCGGGCCCCAAGCGGTGGCTGGAATTCTCTTCACGCACACGGGACCCGCCGCGCTCGAAGAACGCGTCAAAGCGTTCAATGAGCTTGAGTGCGAGGCGAAGACGGGCCGCAAACTAGGAATCCTAGAAGATTGCGTCCGCTCGGCACGACATGGCCCTGAGATCGCGGATATCCTTAAAGCCGAGGGCTACTTTCAAGCGTTCACTTCCGAAATCTGCGCTTCCGCCGGCCTGAACGGCTGACCCGCTCCCATCATTTCCATGATTCGCCTGCCGATCTCGGGATCACGGATCAACACGCTCGGTTTTATGTCACCAAGCCTCATGCCGCTCCCCATGCACGCCGCCTGAACTACGCGCTCGGCGTCGGCGCGTTCAAACGAGATCAATGGCAGAAGCTGACCCTGGCGCCGAGCGAGCCCGTAATGGAATCCCGTTTTTAAAATTTCATCGGTTCTTTCGGCTGCGGCAGTGGGAAGCGACTCCCCTAACAAAACGTACCGCCAACCCGCGGAGTCATAGAACGGAAACAAACAACGGAAAGCCGCTCCGCCGAGCTCAGCACGTTCAATGCAACGTGCCACGAAAGATTCATGTAGCTTTTCGCCCACCGTATCGCAGACGGCGTCCGCGCGGCCGACGAACTCCAAAGTGGGGGAGCCCAGATAGCGGCCGGTGACTTTCACCAAATCACCGA
>JAKQII010000177.1 GCA_029557535.1 Acidobacteriota bacterium | reverse complement strand
CCGAAGAAGTCGGCGATCGGGCGGACTTCCTTGTCGCTGCCGACGGCGAGCTGCCAGATGTCGAACTTCGCCTTCGGATCGTTGCCGAGATAACCGAGCCCGTATTTGCGGAGTTTTTCAGGCGAATCGCGTTCGGGGTCGAACGAGACGCTGAGCAGGGCCATCTTGTCCTTGAACTCCGAATCCTTGATCTTGTTCGCCGCGTCCGAAAAATTCGTCGACATCCTGATGCAGAAGTTCGGTAGCGGGCACTGCGCGTAGATGAACGTGATCGCCCAAGCCTCGCCGCGGAATTCCTTCGACGAGACCTTCTTTCCGTCCTGATTGGTCAGCGTGAAATCAATGACTTCTTTTCCGACCGCCGCGAATCGTTCGTCGACCGGTACCGGTTTCGAGGGATCGGCGGCGGCGATGATCCCGATATTCTCAAGCCAGTACGGATCTTTCGCGGTTTCGTCGACAACCAGTTCGGCGCGGATCTCGACGCCGGGCTTGAGATCGTCCCAGACCCAATCGGCGTGGATCGGAAAATCCATCGTCATCGCTTTCATGTATCCTTTGACCTCATCGTGTTCGATGGTCGCGGTCTTCTTTGTAGGGTCGACCGAGATGACCTTGCCGCGGAGCGGGTAGCGCTCGCCGTCGGAGGTCGCCTGCGTCGCCGGCTTTTGGCAGGCCGAAAACAACAGGGCGAAAACAAAAAGCAGAACGATGTTGCGCATAAACATCATTCTGCCGAATTGGATGGCCGTTATCAATCCAGTAGATGCGGCTCAGGGGCCGACGTACTCGGTGCCGTCGAACGACACGTAGAAATCACGGCCGTCGGCGCCGCGGACCAGCGCGAGGTTGTCGTCGAACGGGGCCGCCTTCAAGTAACGAAACGGGATCACAAGAGTTCCGGTCTTGTTGATGTATCCGAACTTTCCGTTGAGCGGAACCGGCGCGAGACCTTCGGAGAACTTTGAATCCTCGCAATCATACATAAACGGCACGGCGGCATTGACGTTCTGATCGATGAAACCGGATTTCCCGCCGATCGTGACCATCGCCACGCCTTCCGAAAAAGGAGCGGCGTTTGAGTAATCGGCACTCAAAATCTCGTTGCCGGAGGCGTCGATAAAGAACGTCCGGCCGTCTTTTTTGACCGGTGCGCGTCCGCTCGCGAAACTTCCGGCGGCATCAAATTGGGGCGCAACGACCTCTTCGCCGCGTTTGTTGACGTATCCGAACTTCTCGCCGACCCGGACGACGGCAAGCCCGCCGGAGAAGCTCTCCGCGTGATCGAATCTGAACGGAATTATCGTCGCCGCTTCCGGGTCGATGAAGCCCCACTTTTCATGAAACCGGACGGCGGCGAGCTCTTCCGAATAGCTCCGCGCGTCGTCGAAGATCGGCGGGACGATCTCCTTTCCCCACTGATCGATGAACCCGAAGCGCATTTCAGATTCAGCAGATGTCCGCCGGCCGACCTTGGCGATCCGTTCGGAAAAGCTCTCGCCGGCCTCGTACATCAGCCCTATAACTTCGTTTCCCTGGGGATCGATGAAACCGAGCTTTCCTTCGAACGCGCCGTCAGGACCGAACAAGCCGATACCCACCATCGCCCGGTTGTCCGAGAATGGTTGGGCGAGGTCGTATTTTGGTTCGACGACCGGCTTTTTGTCCCAGGTCGAGAATCCGAACTTGTCACCGCTGCGGAACGGTACCGGCTGCGGGTGGCTCATCAGAAACAGGCCCGCGGCCGCGCACACACCGATCAGCGCGAGAAGCGCGAATCCGATCTTGAGCGTCAGGCGGCTCGGTCCGCGTTTAACGAAAGTCTCGGGAACGAATTGCGTGCGATTGAAATCCGAATGCTTCACCTTGCGCCCGGACTTCTTGTCATCACGGTCGGACGCGACTTCGGCGCTCTCGTCTGACTCGTTCAGGTTCGGCAATAAGTTGATCAGCTGTTCCCGAAACTCGGTCACCGATTTATATCTGTCTTGCGGAGATTTCTCGAGCGCTTTGAAAACGATGTCGCGCAATTCTATCGGGATCGACTTCGGCATCGGGAGCGGCTTGTCGTGAAGGACCGCGCGGCAGATGTCGTCAACTTCCTCACCGGGGAAGGGCATCGCGCCCGTGAGCATCTCATAGAGCACTACGCCGAGCGACCAGATATCGGTCTGCCGGTCGCGTTTACGACCGAAGGCCTCGGGCGCCATGTAGTACGGCGTACCGCTGACCTGCATGCTGACGCCTTGGCCAAGCACGACGCGGGACATTCCGAAATCGGTCAAACGCGGGGTCTCGCCCTGGAGAAGGACGTTCGCCGGTTTTACGTCTCGGTGAACGATGCGACGGGAATGCAGAAACTCAAGGCCGGCGGCTATCCCGATCGCCATTTCCACGGCTTTTTTCACCGTGGTCTTTCCGGCGTGTGCGAGATAATCGTCGAGCGTTCCGTCCGAGGCGTACTCGCTGACGATCACGACCTGTCCGTCGAATTCATCGGCCTCGATGATCGGAAGGACGTTGGGATGCCCGCTCGCCTGTTCCCAGAGGATCGCTTCCTGCCTGATCGCATCGAAATCGACATTGTCCGTGTTCGGGAGCTTGACCGCGACTTTGGTCGTCACGAATTTGGCATGGCGCATCGCGAGCCATACTTCGCCGTACGCCCCTTTGCCGATCTGTTTAACCAGCGTGTATTTACCGAATTGCTGACCTGCGAAAAACATGGACCCTGAATTTCTGAAGTGGCCTGAAGCCGTGGAGAACAAGACCAAGGAAATTATATCGTCTCGGAAGCGACGGGTAAACAAGTTTTTACAGGAAAAAAGCGGATTGTGCCGTTTCGGGTCAGGATCGAAATGTGTTGCGAAATCAGCGCCGCGGCCGCTTCGGACGGAGCGACTCGTCGTAAAGGTACTGATACATCCTGAAATTCGACATCACCTTCCAGGCGTAGTCCTTCGACTGTGAAAAGATCACTTCGGGCAGATAGCGGTCGGCCGAATCCGATCCCGCGCGGGCCATCCAACGGAGCACGTTGTCCTCGCCGCCGTTGTATGACGCCGCAACCGCCGCATGCTGGCCGGGCATTTGACCGTAGATATTGGCAAGGTATTTCGAACCGAAAAGGACCGCCGTCGGCGGATCGTAAAGGTCGTCCTGCGCAAAGTTCGACCGGCCAAGTTCGGCGGCGATCCGGTTCGAGGTCGTCGCAATGAACTGCATCAGGCCGCGAGCGGCGGCCACGGATTTGACGTCGGGCCGATAGCGCGATTCCTGGCGCATGATCGACAAGACGAACCGCGGATCGACGCCCCGCGGCGGCGCGTATTTGAGCAGGGAATTCGCAAACGGAACGGGATAAAGAAGCGCGGCCTGGTCGGGCGGGATCAGTTCGATCTCATAATCGGCCGGAATCTTTCGCCAGATCGGTTCGATGAAGGCCACCGAACGGTAAGCGCCGTCGCCGAGCCTGTAGAAGGTCGCAAGCGTGAAGAGGACATTCTGATCGAGATCGGCGGTCTTCGCGCGTAGTTCGCGCTCCAGTTCCGGCGTGCCTTCGTCGTAAAGACCGAGGAAAAGAAGCTCACCGGCGATCGTGCCCGGGTTCTTGTCTTCCGGTTTCAGCATTGTCCGGCGGCCGAATTCCTGAAGCTTGAAAACCGGGACCTGCCTGTAGGCCTCGAGCCTTTCGTAGCATTTCCGGATAGTTTCAAGCACGTTCCCTTCGCCGGTCATTCGGTACAGCGCCTGCGCCGCGACTCGCACCTGCTCGGCGTTCGCCGTGTCGATCTCGCGCGACGACGATTGTCGCAGCAATGCGATCCTCGTTGCCGCCGCCGACTTGCCCGATTCGCTCGCGGCGATCGAACGAAGGTGCTCCGTTGCGCGCCAACCGTAATATTCACTGCGTCCGTCGGGAATCGAAAGGTATGTCTCGATCGCTTCCGGGAATCGCGAAAGGTTCTCGAGGCAAAGTGCCTTGAGGAAACGTACCTCCGCCGGTGTCGTGCCTCCCGGCGCGCGCGATCCGAGATCGGGAAGGACGAGCAGCGCGTCGGCGTCCGCCAGCGCCGAACCCCAGTCGTTCTGGGAGATCCGGATCCGAAGTTGCGCGAACTTCGCGACCGCTTCAGGCGCGTTTCCTCTGAATCGTTCCTGCGTCTTCGCGGCCCATTCAAGTGCCCCCGCGATGTCGCCGGAATCGCGCAAAACGTCGACGATGTTGAGATGCGCGCGATCGAGGCGTTCGTCATCCGGGTACCTTTCGATGAACTGCTGATAGAGCGCAACTGCTTGCTTCGCGTTGCCGAGCCGGGCTTCGCTTGATGCGGACTGCAGCAGCGCGTCTCTTGCGGACTGGTGCTCGGGAGATCGCTCGAGCACGCGCCGGAACCAATCGATCGCTTCACGGTGACCTCCGCCTTGCTGGAACCCGCGGCCGATCTGGAACAGCGCATCGGGCACGATTCCGCTTTCCGGAAAGCGTTCGGCGATCGCCCGATAATGCAGCCGCGCATCGGTAAAATCGCGATTGAACTGGTAGATCTGCGCACGCTGGAGATGGATCAGCTCGGTCAGTTCGGGGGCCTTGACACCGAATTCCGTACCGGCGTCGAGCCGATCGAGTTCGATCACGGCGGCGAGCGCGAAATCGTCAGGCTGTGCCGGATTCTTCAGATTGTCGATCAGGCCCTGAAAGGTCGCCCGCGCGTCCGCGATCTTGCCGCCTTGAAGCTGCGCCTTGCCAAGCAGGACCAGATTCTCGCGGATCCGCGCATCGTTGCGGACCGATTGCCGGTTGGTCGTGCCGGGAAATCCGATCGCGGCTAGCCGACGAATCGTCTCATCGTAATCCCGGCTCTCGAAAAAGCTGCGCGCCAAGCGCAATCGGGCCGCTTCGGCAAGCAGGGAATCGGGAAATTTCGCGATCAGTTCGGAGAGAAAAAGCCGTTCGGCCGGGAGGTTTCCGCCCGCCCGGGCGATCGCCGCCAAATGCCACAACGCGTACGGCGTCAGCACGGAACCGCGTGCCGCAACCGCCGAATATCCGGCAGCGGCGGCGGCAAAATCGCCGCGAACATCGTCGATGCGCGCAAGAAGATAATCGAAATTGTTGAGATCGAAGAGTTTCGGATCCGCTTTGCGTATCGACGCAAGCTCCTGAGCGGCCTGGTCGTATTTTCGCGCGGCAAACTGCTCTTGTACCGTATTCGGTTGGCCGTGAACTGATGCCACCGCAAAAGCCGCAAACGCGAGCACAATCGATGCCGCATAGCGAAACGTACCGATTCGGTAAATGTTCCTCATCACGACTAATTTAACGCTTCGGAACCGATGTTCAAAGTCCTTTGAATACAGAGGCTAAGGCACACCGACGATACTATCCTTGACGTTCAGCGCCGCCAGCGGCACGTCCGCCGACAGCCCGTATTTGTATGTCGACGATTCCGTTGCTTGTGACGAAAATACCAGCCACTCGCCGTTGCGGTAAAGCGCCGGATCAGCATGGCCGTCACCGTCGTAGTCGGCGGGCACGGGAATGTCGGACGAATGTCCGTAGTTAAGGTATGAGCGCTGCCCGTTTGATGCGTCCTCGACGATCCACAGTCCGTCGCGGAAAACCGCAAAATCCGCTTTTCCGTCGCCCGTGTAGTCGGCTGGAACAAGAAGGTCGAGCCCGGCCTGCCCGAGAACCGTCGTGTGCCACGTTCCGTCGATACTGCGAAGGACGAACCAGCGGTTCTCGGTGTAGCGAAAGACCGCGTAGTCCGTTCGACCGTCGCCGTCATAGTCCGCCTGAACCGGAATATCGCCCAGTTTTCCCCACTTGAAAACGCGTGCATGTTCGGGTTTGAAGCCGTCCGAGGAAAGCAGGACGTACCAGGTTCCGGTCGACGGTCGCCAAACCGCGAAATCGTCGTTGCCGTCTCCGTCGTAATCGCCCGGAACCGGCTCGTCCGTAACCCAGCCGTTCGGAATGAATTGCCGCGTTCCCCATGTTACGGTCTGCATCTGTCCGTCGATAGTCCGCAAGACGTACCAGACTCCTGTGTCGGGACGCCAAACGGCGATGTCGGTCAGACCGTCACCGTCGTAGTCCGCCGGAACGAGCCTGTCGGTCATGAGTCCCCATGTGACCTCAGTTGACGTCGCGGATTCGGAAGAATGGCTGTACCAAGTGCGGTCCGAGGGGCGGAAAACACCGAAATCTGCGCGTCCGTCGTGATCGAAATGGGTGTCGGCGATCGCCGGCGCCGTGCAGACGAGGGCAAGGAACGACGCGAGAATGAGCGTTTTGATCATACTTTTGTTTTCCGAAGCGTTCATACAGGGAACGTGCAGTTGAAACGATTTTGCGGCTCCGCGAAGCCAAATTCCTTAAACCGCGGACGTTGGAGAAAACACTTGTCCGGGTGGATCGGAAAATCGGTCGGCAACCGTAGCAGCGTTGCGAATTCTACGTTTCAGTTCGGTTTACGAAATTCACAATCGGTCTAAGATTCCGTAAAATCAGTATGTGATGAGTGCAACAATTCTTAGCGGCAAGGAGTTTGCCGAAGCAATCAAACGGGAAGTTGCGGCCGAGATCGCGGCGCTTTCGTTCAAGCCCTGCCTCGCGGTGGTTCGCGTCGGTGAAGATCCGGCGTCGGCCGTCTACGTCGGCAGCAAGGTCCGGACAGCCGAAGAACTCGGGATCATTTCGGAACACCGTCATATGCCGGCCGAAACGACGCAGGCCGAGTTGATGCGGGTTGTCAACGAACTGAACAGCCGGGACGATGTCGACGGAATTCTCGTTCAGCTACCGCTCCCGCCGCAGATAGACGAAAGGGAAGTTCTCGAGGCGATCGATCCGGAAAAGGATGTCGACGGCTTTCATCCGGTGAATGTCGGAAAACTTTGGCAGGGACAACGGTCGCTGGTGCCGTGCACGCCGGCCGGCGTCATCGAAATTCTGAAACGGTCGGGAATCGGGATCGCGGGCATGAACGCGGTCGTCATCGGGCGCAGCAACATCGTCGGCAAACCGATGGCGGCGTTGCTGATCAAGGAAAGCGCAACGGTGACGATCTGCCATTCGAAAACAAGTGATCTGGCCGCCGTCGCGTCGCAGGCCGACATTCTCGTTGCCGCCATCGGGCGGGCGGGATTCGTGCGGGCTGAGCACATCAAGCCCGGCGCAACGGTGATCGATGTCGGGATAAACAACGTGACGAGCGAGGACCTGGCGCGCGAACTGTTCGGGGAGGACGAGATCGACAAGCGCCTGAACACGATCGCGAAACGCGGATTCACGCTCGTCGGCGATGTTTGTCCGAAGGATGCCAAGGCGAAGGCGGGCGCGTTCACGCCGGTTCCCGGCGGCGTCGGCCTGCTGACGGTCGCGATGCTCATGAAGAACACGATCGAGGCGGCCAAGGCAAGGAGAGGGTGAAAAAAGTAAAAGGTAAAAAGTGAGAAAGGTAAAAAGTGAGAAAGGGGAAAAGGGGAAAAGGGGAAAAGTGAGAAAGGGGAAAAGGGGAAAAGGGGAAAAGTGAAAAAGGGGAAAAGTGAAAAAGGGGAAAAGGGGAAAAGGGGAAAAGTGAGAAAGGTGGAGAGCAAAAGCGCGTAGGCGTCCGTCGACTTTTTGACTTTCTCACTTTTTACCTTTTACTTTCACTTCCTCCGCGCCTTTTCGTAGAGATCGATCCACGCCTGTGGCGTCAGCCTTGAGGCCAGTTCGCCGATCAAGTCAAACGGTATTTCGCAGGGTTTCTTGAACCGGATACAGCTCTTGCCCATATCGAGTTTCGTCGGCACGCGCTTTTTGTACTCCGACGTGAACCAATCGAGCAAAACCGGATCGGCGTAGACGCCCATGTGATAAACCGCCACAAAGTGCTTCTGCGACGCGACGCTGATCAGCCCGAGCGGCACATTTTTCCCGACGTGGTAGCCCGGCGGATACGTCGACAGCGGGACCGAATACGTCAGCATTCCGTAACCCATCGTTTCGACAAACCCATCCGGCAGATTGCCTCTTATCGCGTCCCGGAGTTTCGCGACCGGTTCGCGTCTGTCTTCAGGCAGCGAGGCGATATATTCTTCAGGCGACTTTGCGTCAGACTTCATTAGGTTTCTCCGGAAATTTTGCGAATAATAGCACGAAATGAAATTCCAAGATTACCAAAACGATGCGAAGGAAACCGCGCATTATCCGCGGCGGCTGAATAATCTTGAGTATCCGACGCTCGGGCTCGCGGGCGAGGCCGGCGAGGTCGCGAACATCGTTAAGAAGATCCAGCGTGATTTCGGCGGCGAGATCACCGACGAGATACGTGCAAAGCTCAAGGACGAACTCGGCGACGTACTCTGGTATATTTCGGCATGCGCCGACGAACTCGGCCTGACGCTCGCTGAGATCGCCGAATTCAACGTCGAGAAACTGGCGAAACGGCACAATCGGGCAACGTAGGATTCCAGGCTGCGCATTTCATGATTCCAAGCGCCTGCGGCGCGTTCCAGGCGGGGCATTCCAGGCTGCGCATTTCATGATTCCAGCGCCTGCTGCGCGTTCCAGGCGGGGCATTCCAGGCTGCGCATTTCGTGATTCCAAGCGCCTGCGGCGCGTTCCAAGCGGGGCATTCCAGGCGGGGCATTCCAGGCGGGGCATTCCAGGCGGGGCATTTCATGATTCCAAGCGCCTGCGGCGCATTCCAGGCGGGGCATTTCAGGCTGCGCATTCCAAGATTGGAATCAATCATGCAATTATGGAAAACGCCGCCGGAGTCTGGAATTCGGATGGCGCCGTAGACGCCTGAAATTCTGAAATCCTGGAATCATGGAATGCACCGCTTGGAATTTGGATACGCCGCAGGCGTTTTGGAATCATGGAATGCGCCGCAGGCGTCTGGAATCTTGGAATGCACCGCTTGGAATTTGGATACGCCGCAGGCGTTTTGGAATCATGGAATGCGCCGCAGGCGTTTTGGAATCATGGAATGCACCGCTTGGAATTTGGATACGCCGCAGGCGTTTTGGAATCATGGAATGCGCTGCAGGCGTCTGGAATCTTGGATTGCACCGCTTGGAATTTGGATACGCCGCAGGCGTTTGGAATCCTAGAATGCTAAAAATCGGCCTGACAGGATCGATCGCGGTTGGAAAATCATACGTTTGCGATGTTCTTCGCGAACTCGGGGCGCATGTCCTCGATGCCGATCGATCGGCGCGCGACGTTGTGGCGAAAGGAACCCGCGGCCTCGCGATGATCGTCAATGAGTTCGGTTCCGGGATCCTGACAAACGACGGTGAACTCGACCGACCAAGAATGGCGTCGATCGTCTTTGGCGATGAATCAAAACGACTGCTGTTGAATTCGATCGTTCATCCGCGGGTGATCGAGGCTCAGGACGAATGGATCCGCCGACTTGAATCCGAGGACCCCGACGGGATCGCGATCATCGACGCAGCGCTGATGATCGAATCCGGCGGTTACAGACGTTTCGACAAACTGATTGTCGTCTGGTGCGAGTCGGGAGTACAATTAGACAGACTCAAAAATCGGAACGGCTTTGACGACGCTGAAGCGATACGGCGCATCAATTCGCAGATGCCGCAGGAAGAAAAGAAGGCCTTTGCGGACTATCTCATCGATACTTCTCAGGGTTTCGAGGAAACGCGACGTCGGACGATTGAGGTTTTCGACGAATTACGAGTTTTTATGAGTAGGGGAAACGGTTGATTTGAAGGTTTGCGACCGCAAATACGGATCACTCTTAGCCGCCCGCGCGGAGCGGTTCGCGGCGATCTTGTTCTTCGCCGTGTTACTCTCCGCTTGCGCCGAACTCGAAAAGCCAACGACCGAGCCGTTTTACGCTGAGACGGCGCCTCCGCAGAAGCGTGAGTTTCGTTGGAGCAACGGCAAAATGCCGAAGTCGTTCGACCCGGCAGTCGCGTCCGCTCCGCCTGAGTCGGACGTCGTCCGGGCGTTGTTCGACGGACTGACCGAGCTCGATCAAACGACGCTTGAAGCGAAACCTTCGCTCGCGCTTGAATGGGAATCGGAGGATGAAGGCAAGACGTGGATCTTCCGTTTGCGAAAGGACGCGAAATGGTCAAACGGCGAACGCGTTACGGCGAACGATATCGTGCGGTCGTGGGAGAGGATAATGAGATTCGGCGATCAGGTGCCTCAAAGGCGGCTTTTTGACAATATCGCCGGCATGGAGCGTCAAAAGGAACAGACCGGCGGCGCTCCGCAATCAGATCTTGAGGAACTCTTGACCCCGGCCGGCACGGTGCATTCGAAGGTATTGAAGAATCAGAATGTCCGAAGCGAATCGGAGCGGCCCACTCCCGAACCCGCAGCGCCGACAGCGACGCCGAAATCCGAAACCGAGAAGAAACCGATCGGCGCGGTTGCGGTTGACGCGCATACGCTGAAGGTCACGCTGAATCATCCGGACGAAGATTTTCCGAAGCTCGTCGCGCTGCCGGTCTTCCGCCCGGTGTTCGGCGACGGCTCGACGATCGAAGGTTCGAAGCTCGACGCTGCGATCGTCACGAACGGACCATTCCGGATCGTTTCGGTCGGTCAGGATGGCGTCACGCTCGACCGGTCCGAGGATCATTGGGATCGGGCGAAGGTCGAGATCGAACGCGTGAAATTCGTTCCCAAGGAGTCGGCCGAAAAGGCGCTCGAGGCCTACCGGACGGGTGAGATCGACGCCGTCACGAATGCTCTGTTCGAGCCGCTTGCCCTCAAACTGCTGCGTCCGTTCGAAGATTTCAGGCAATCGACGCACAGCGCGCTGAATTTCTATCAATTCAACGAGAAACGGGTTCCGTTCGGCGATCGGCGCGTGCGCACGGCGATGTCGATCGCGATCGACCGCGAGCGTTTGACCGACGGCGAGCTCGAGGGTGCGATGCGGCCCGCTTTCTCATTCCTGCCGTTCACCCCTGACGACGGGAAGCGACTTTCGGAAGATCCCGCGCGCGCACGGAAACTCCTTGAGGAGGCCGGCTTTCCAAACGGCGAGAACTTCCCCGAGATCAAACTCGTCGTCAACCGAAACGATGTTCAGCTGCGCGTCGCGCGTCTCGTCGCCAAGATGTGGGAGCAGGAACTCAATATCAGGACTCAGATCGTTTCGGTCGAGACGTCCGAGATCGAGGCGGTTCGAGTCGCCGGCGACTTTGATCTTATTAGGCGAGGCGTTGTTTTGCCGTCGGCAGACGAAATGTCGTCGATGACCGCGATCTTTCCGCCGGGCGGCGGCCAGCCGGCCGATCCCGATCCCGCGATCGCCGTTCCCGCACCTGATCCGACCGTGCTTCCGACGCCCGAATTGTCCGCGGCCCCGCACGCGGTGACGACCGGGCCGGGCGATGTTCCGAAAGCGATGGATCAGGACACGGCGATCTCCGAGATGCCGGCGGTTCCGCTCTATTTCCCGATATCCTATTCTCTCGTCAAACCCTACGTCATTGGATTCGGCACAAATGTCTTTGACGCCCCGCTTCTCAAAGACGTCCGGATAGATACTGGTTGGCAACCCAAGAAACCGAAATCCGAATCGTAACACCCGACTTTTCGAGTGTTTGCACAAAAATCGACATCTTGCTTGAAAAACCCGTAACGTGGTAAGTTCTAGGCAGTTGCACGATTGTCTTGTTCTCGCCAGTAATTACGCATCTCTCTGAAGAACCGACGAGTTTTTTCAATTTTTGGAGTTTCCGTCGAATGAAACTTATCAGCCTAAGAAGTGCGCGGATCGCCGTTTATCTCGTCTCCTTGTTTTTGGTCGGTTGTTCCGTATCCGGCGAAAGCAAATACTTCGGAAGCTCGAAACCGCATGGCGACAACGTCCTGCGTTACATTTCGGGATCGGAGCCGGCGACGCTCGATCCGCATGTTTCCGGCGGCCAACCGGAAGCCCGGATCTACGCCTCGCTTTACGAGGGACTCGTCGAGGTCCATCCGAAGACGCTCCAACCGATACCGGCGCTTGCAAAAAGCTGGGAGGTTTCGCCGAAAGTCGACGAGTTTATCTTCCATCTCCGGAACAACGGAAAGTTCAGCGACGGAACGCCGATCACCGCGCGTGATTTCGAATACAGCTTCCGCCGTGCCTTCGATCCGGAATTGACGTCGCAGACGGTGCAGCTCGGGTACTTCGTCAAGTACGCCGAGGCGTACAACGGCAACCAGCTTTTTGTCGAGCGCGACGGTAAGTTCGTGACCGAGAACGACGTTGCCGACGAGGCCGTGCCGGCGGAAACACGACCGCCGTTCGGTCCCGAGACCGAATTCCACAAGTACATCCAGTCCCCAACGCGGCTGACATTGCCTGAAGCGCCTCTCAAACGTGCGCAGGCCATCGAGGGAAATCCCAAACTGAAGGCGATCTTTGCGGTCCGTCCGTCGGACCTGAAGGACGCGCTATCGTTCATTCGAAAAATAAGGACGGCGACGGATCCGTTGTCGAAGAATCTGGCGGCGACAATCCCGCCCGACGCGCTATCGTGCTTAGAAAATTGCTCGGACGCAGCGAAACAATCGCTGGCGGAAGCGCTCAACAAGGCGCTCGATTCTGGCAGCTTTTTCGCCCAGGATTGGTTCGCATCATTGTCGCTTCCGAAGGACGCGAAGGCGCTTGGCGACGCGATCGTGGCCGAGAACAAAAAGCGTGCGGACGCCAATAACGCGATCGATCTGGAGATCGCGAAACTTTCCGACCCGGCCAAGATCGCCGAACAGGAGAAATCCAAGAAGAAACCTCTCGGCAAATTCTTCTATGCCAATCGGTTTCTGCTCGAACAGATGTTCCCCGACGAGCTTTCGCCGGTCTCGCTTGTTCCGATCGAGCCCAAGGATCTCGGTGTCGAAGCCATCGACGACAACACGTTCCGCATCACGCTCCGGCAGTCGGCGCCGTTCTTTCTCGGGCTGCTGACGCATCAGCTGTTCAGGGTCGTTCCGCAGCAGGCGATCGAGAAATACGGCAAGCACTGGACACGGCCGGAGAACATCGTCACGAGCGGCCCGTTCAAACTGAAGGAATATCATCCGTACGACCGGCTGGTCGTCGAGCGTGATCCGAACTACTGGGACGCCGCGAACGTCCATCTCGACGGGATCGCGTTCTTCGCCGTCGAAGAACAGGCGACGACGCTCAACCTCTACAAGTCGGGTGCGGTCGACGCGATTCAGAATCACGCCGTACCCGCGCCGTGGATCGAGAAGATCGCGGCCTACAACGACGAATACCTGAATTTCCCGGAGAGCGCGACCGCCTATTACAGTTTCAACGTCCGCAAACCGCCGTTCGACAACCCGAAGCTCCGGCGCGCGTTCTCGCTCGGGATCGATCGGGTCGCGTTGGCGAAATTCCGCAAGATCACAAAACCGCTTTATTCGATCACGCCGTCAGGGATCTTCCCCGAATACGACAAGGCGATGGCGAAGGTCGGCGAGGAGATCAGAAAAGAGCGCGGTATCCCGACCGAGGACTGGGACAAGTACCGGCGTCAGTTCGATCCGGCAGCGGCCCGGAAGATCCTCGGTGAGTTGGGATTTCCGGTGCAGGAAAACGGCGGCAATTTCGAATGCCCGAGTTTTCCGACCGACAGGATCGCGCTGACGTTCAACACAACCGAATCGAATCGCCAGATAGCCGAGTTCATCCAGGCTCAATGGCGTCAGAATCTCGGCATTACCGTCCCGCTCAAGAACCAGGAATTCAAAACGTTTCTCGCCGACCGCAACGCGATGCGCTACGACGGACTGGCGCAAAGTCTCTGGTCCGGCGACTACATGGATCCGTACACGTTCCTCAGTCTTCAGTACGGCGAAGTGAACGACGGCGGCGCGGGATTTCACGATCCGAGGTTCGACAAGATGCTCGACGACGCCAATTACGAGCTTGATCCGCAGAAACGCTTCGAAATGATGGCGCGGGCCGAGTATTACCTGCTTGAACAACTGCCCTCGATCCCGCTGACGATCAATGCCACGAACTGGCTGAAAAAGCCCTGGATCAAGGGCTTCTACCCGAATCCCGGTACCCTCTTCCCGTGGAAGTTCGTTTACATCGAACGCGATCCCGCAAAGTGGGACACGGACGTCGAGGGCATCATGGACCGTGATGATCCGCAGGTGGTCGAGCAGCTTAAACAGCTTGAATCGACGGTTGGGGGACAATAGTCATGCTGAGTTTCATCATTCGGCGGTTGCTGCTGATAGTGCCGATGGCACTGATCGTCATCACGTTGACGTGGGGACTGATCAGGATCGCCCCCGGGAATTTCTACTCCGCCGAAAAACGGCTTCCGGCCGCGGTTGAGGAAAATATCCGCAAGAAATACGGACTCGATAAGCCGTGGTATCAGCAGTACGGAATGATGATGTGGAACATCGTCAGGCTCGATTTCGGCGACTCGCTCAAGTACGAGGGGCAGTCGGTAAACGAGATCCTTCGGCGGCATTTTCCGTACTCGGCGACGATTGGGCTGTTGGCGTACGGGCTCGCGCTGATCGTCGGACTCTCGGCCGGCATCATCGCGTCGCTCAAGCAGAATTCGATCTTCGACTACGCTTCGATGTCGTTCGCCATGCTCGGGCTCTCGGTTCCGAGTTTCGTCCTCGGTCCGATTCTGGCGATGATCTTTTCGCTGTGGCTTTTTTGGCTGCCGCCGGCGCGCTGGAGTCTGACGGGACTTGTTTTGCCGGTGATCACGCTGGCTGCGCTGTATGCCGCCTATATCGCACGTCTGACCCGGGCCGGGATGCTTGAAGTGATGCGGTCGGACTATATCCGCACGGCACGCGCGAAAGGCCTGGATGAAAAAACGGTGCTGCTGCGCCACGCGATCCGCGGCGGGCTGATCCCGGTCGTTTCGTTCACCGGACCGGCGCTGGCGGCGCTGCTCGCCGGAACAATCGTCGTCGAAAAGATCTTCGCGATTCCCGGTCTTGGCAACATCTTTATCCAATCGGTGTTCAACCGCGACGAACCGTTAACGCTCGGGATCGTCGCCTTTCTGTCGATCATGATCATGCTTTTCAATCTCGTGGTCGACATTTCGTACGGATTCCTGGATCCGCGGATCAGGTACGAGTAGCACGTATGAGGAATGAATCTGAAGTACTGAAAGGTGAATCGTTGTGGGCCGACGCCTGGAAGCGGTTGTTGAGAAACAAGCTGGCGGTGTTCGGCATGATCGTCATAGCGTTCATGACCGTCGCCGTCACCATCGGGCCTCCGATCATCGAACGCACGACCAACTTTACTTACGACTTCATTCCGCAGGATTATGCGCTGACGAAGTCGTTCCCGCCATCGGTGCGGCATCCGATGGGAACCGACGACGCCGGGCGCGACATACTCGCGCGCGTGCTGATCGGCGGCCGCATTTCACTGATGGTCGCCGTGATCTCGACGCTCGTCTCGCTGATCATCGGCGTGTCGTACGGCGCGGTCGCGGGCTATCTCGGTGGTTTCGTCGACAATGTTCTGATGCGGATCGTCGACATCCTCTATTCGATCCCGTTCATCCTGATCGTCATCGTGCT
>JAKQII010000163.1 GCA_029557535.1 Acidobacteriota bacterium | reverse complement strand
TCGAAGAGATCGTCGCGGTGATCAAGCGGAAGACGACGGGAGTATGATCTGCGATTTTCGATTTGCGATTTGCAATTGCTCGAGCACTCAGCGGTCGTGAGTCGTGAGTCGTGAGTCGTGAATCCCAACGGCTGGCTTTATCTACTGTCTACCGTCTACCGTCTACCGTCTACTGTTTACCGACCACCGACCACCGACCACCGACTACCGACCACCCCCTACCGTCTACCGTCTACCGTCTACTGTCTACTTCCGAGCCTTTTCACATTTCCGCCCGTTTTCCTGTATCCTAATTTTTTGAGATTTTTGTTCACAATCGTTGTTATCCGGAGTGTTTATGAGCATTGAAGTAGTGATGCCCCAAATGGGCGAGTCGATCACCGAAGGGACCGTCTCGAAATGGCTGAAGGCCGTTGGCGACGCGATCGAGAAGGACGAACCGATCCTCGAGATCTCGACAGACAAGGTCGATGCGGAAGTTCCGTCACCGGGCGCGGGTGTGCTTCTTGAGGTTCGCGTCCCTGAAGGCGAGACCGTCGAGGTCGGAACCGTTGTCGCCGTTGTCGGCGCTGCGTCGGGGGCGGCCGCGCCGGCTCCAAAGGCCGAAACTCCTGCCGTCGAAGTTGCCGCGCCGGTTGCCGAGACACCCGCTCCAGTCGCTGAACCCGTTCAATCCGAAATCTCAATTCCCAAATCCGAAATCCCAAATCCACATTCCGAAACGGTGGTGATGCCGCAAATGGGCGAATCGATCACCGAGGGAACCGTTTCAAAGTGGCTGAAATCGGTCGGCGACGACATCGAAAAAGACGAACCGCTACTCGAGATCTCGACTGACAAGGTCGACGCGGAAGTGCCGTCACCGGTCGCCGGAAAAGTGCTCGAGATCTTTGTTCCGGAAGGTGAGACTGTCGAGGTCGGGGCAGTTTTGGCCCGCGTCGGATCGGTGGGTGCGACGGCGCCGGTTGCCGAGATGCCGAAGGCCCCCGAAATGCCGAAAGCTCCGGAGGTGCCGGGTGCGCCCGCTTCGTTTGACGCTCCGATCACGGTCGAACTGCCGAAGGCCGCCGCGGCGGCTGCCGGCGCCGGTCAAACGGTCGATGACCTACGCCGGACGAAGTCGTCACCGCTCGTCCGCAACATCGCGAAGGAACACGGGATCGACATCTCGCGGATCCCCGGAAGCGGACTCTCGGGACGGGTCACGAAGAAGGACATTCTTAATTTCATCGAAACCGGCGCGGCGCTCCGGCCGCAGGATTTGATGGTCGGCAAGGCTACGGCCCCGGCCGGCGCCCTTCCCGCGACCACGACGGACCCAAATCTAAAGTCCAAAATCGAAAATCTAAAATCGTCTGATCGTGTCGAACCGATGTCGGTGATGCGCAAGAAGATAGCTGCGCACATGACGCTATCGAAACAAACCTCGGCGCACGTCACGAGCGTTTATGAGATCGACATGACGAACGTCGCGAAGTTCCGCGCCGTCAACAAGAACGCGTTTCAGGAGCGGTTCGGGACGAAGCTGACGTTCATGCCCTTCATTTTTCAGGCGGTTACGCAGGCGCTGCGGAAATATCCGGTCGTCAACGCTCAGGTTTCGGGTGACA
>JAKQII010000162.1 GCA_029557535.1 Acidobacteriota bacterium | reverse complement strand
ACGAAGAGATCTCGCGCACGTGGGGCATTGTGATCCGGCTGGCCCGTGAGAACGGTGCCGAAGTCACGCCGTACTAGACGTCTTTTGGGATCGAAGGACTTAAAGGCCCAGGTCGGATTCGGCCGGGGCCTTTTTCCGTTCGAGAAACCGGACGCGGTCACCAACTTCGAGTTCCTCACGCAAAACACGTAGAGAAATCCGCATGATCCGCGGCCAGAGATCGTTATTGACAGTGTAGTAAGGATCAAACCGGTCTCAGGAGCACGACCGCTTCGACGCGGATCGCGCGGCCCTCGCCGACCGCGTCGACGCCCTCGCCTGTCTTCGCCTTGATCGAGACGTTTTCAACCGATGTTCCCAGGACAGATGCGAGATTCGCGCGCATTTCATCGATGAACGGCCGCAATTTTGGAGATTCAAGGCTGATCGTCGAATCGACGTTCGCGATCTCAAATCCCATTCCGCGCATCAATCCGGCTGCCTCGCGCAAAAAGACAAAACTGTCGGCACCTTTCCACCTCTCGTCCCTGTCCGAAAAGTGGCTGCCGATGTCACCATCGGCAATGGCTCCGAGGATCGCGTCGGTAACGGCGTGCGTCAGCGCGTCGGCATCAGAGTGGCCGACGGCGCCTTTCGCGGACGGAACCGTCACGCCGCCGATGATCAACGGCCGACCGTCTTCCAGTCTGTGAATATCGCTGCCCTGTCCGATTCGCATGCGTTCAAGAACTCGTTAAAAACAGCTCTGCTATCCTCAGGTCATCGGGCGATGTGACCTTGATGTTCCGCGCGCTTCCGTCGACGACCGCGATCTCGATCCCGATCTGTTCGACTAGATAACATTCGTCGGTCACGGCTTCCGAAAGATCGATGCCGGAAAACGCCATTTCGAGGATCTCCTTTCGGAATGTCTGCGGCGTCAATGCGCGTCGCAGAATGTTCCGGTCGATCGTTCGTTCGATCATTCCGTCGGAAATTTCCTTGATCGTGTCCGTGACCGGAGCGGTCAGGCAAGCCGCGCCGTGCGCCTCGGCCGCCTTGACGCTCCTGTCGATCTCATCCGCGGTAACAACTGGCCGGGCTCCATCGTGGACCGCCACAACCGGGCAATTCCATTCGATCGCGTGCAGGCCATTGTGAACCGATTCGGCACGCGTCCTGCCGCCCGCGACAACCGCTCGCAATTTCGAAAATCCCAGTCCACGGAGATATTCCGAGTATTCGGTCACGCGATCGTGCGACAGGACGACGACGACCGCCTTGATCTCGCGCGATTCTTCGAATCGCTCGATCGCGTGAACCAGCAAGGGCTTCCCGCCTATTTCGAGGAATTGTTTTGGAGTTTCGCCGCCGAAACGCGAACCCGTTCCGGCGGCGACGATGATGGCGGTGTTCATCAGAAAGTATTGATCAAGACCGGTTTCCCGACCGCACGATTAACAATTAACCACGAACGACCTATGTTTCTTCAATGATGGTCGACTGCCGCAATTCCCGGGTCGCCTTCTTGAATCCGACCGAGCGCGAGTCGTGAATGCTCATCTGCGCGTCGCCGTCGGTCGTCTCTTCCCAAAGTCGCCCGAAGATCATCTTTCCGGCGGTCGTTTGAAGAACGCTCGTGACTGCGATGTCGGCAGTTTTTCCGATCAGTCGTCGGGCGTTGTCGACGACGACCATCGTGCCGTCATCGAGATAGGCGACTCCCTGATTGTATTCCTTCCCTTCTTTGAGAATGAAAACGCGCATCGCTTCGCCGGGCAGCACGACCGGTTTGAGGGCGTTCGCCAGCTCGTTGATGTTCAGGACCTGCACGCCGCGTAGCTGCGAAACCTTGTTGAGATTGAAATCGTTGGTGACGATCACCGCCTCGAGTTCCTTGCCGAGCTCGATCAGCTTCAGATCGACCTCCTTGACCTGCGGATAATCCGTCTCGACGATCTGAACATCGAGCTTCGAGTTGTTCCTGAGCCGCTGGAGCATGTCCAATCCGCGCCGTCCGCGCTGCCGTTTGCTCGAATCGGGCGAATCCGCAACCTGCTGAAGCTCGGTAAGAATGAATTGCGGAATGATTAGCGTACCACCCAAAAACCCGGTCTCGGCGACGTCTGCGATGCGTCCGTCGATGATCACCGAAGTGTCGAGAATGCGATAGTCGGGCGAATTGGCCGTGTCGCTGAATACGCCACCGAGCGCGGATAGATCGATGTATTCGCCTTTCGCCGCGCCGACCATCAGTCCGATAAATCCCATGAAAAACGCTAGCGCGACCGTCATGAAGGTCTTGCTCTCTGCGGAAACCGCTTCTACGTGCTGCAGACTGATCAGAATTCCGATCAGGAAAGCTCCGACAATACCCAGTATTGATCCGACGGCGGCGCCGATCAGGGTCTTGAGGCTTGCCTGCCGGGCACGGATCTCGAAGACGATCACACCGATCGCAACGCCCACGCCCAGCAACGCCGAAAGCACTTGTCGGAACTCTTCTGAGCCTGTGATCACACCGTTCGACTTGAGCGGATTCAGGGCGTAGCCCAACAGCGCGAGGAGCACCACAAAGCCGATTCTGATTAAGAGGATATCCAATTTCATTCAAAAAAAGTTTACCACGAAAGTGCGGGCTTCCAACAATCTCGGCCCGCGTCGGCTAACCGATCCGCAAGGTCTCTCCGTTGATTGCCGTAGCCTCGGACGACATCAGGAAAAGCGCCGCCCGGGCTACGTCGTCAGGAGGAGAATTCGGATCGCCCACCTTGATCGCGTTGACACGAAACGACGTCGGAAGTTCCGCTGCCAGCGCGCTCGTCATCGCCGAAACAGCTGCGGACATCGCTCCGCCGAGCAGGACGCCGCTTCGTTCTCCATCGACAATAGTTACGATCCTCGCCTTCGGCCTTTCGCGCATCAGCCGAACCGCAGAGCCGGTCAGCAAGTACGACGCCTTGAGCGTCTGCCCGACGGACCTCTCGAACGATTCTGCGTCCGCATCAAAAAACGCCGATTCGGAGGCAATTTTCACACAATTAACGAGCAGGTCGATCCGCCCGAACAGCGAATCGACGGTGGCGACCGCCTTGTCCGCACCTTCCTTTGTCGAAACGTCGGCATCGACGCTTGACGCGAGCGTTCCGAGCGAGCGAAGTTCGGAGATGTCCGAATCTCCGTCCGAACCGTTGTCGACCGCGACAACGAACGCGCCGAGCAGTGCGAGTTGCATCGACACCGCACGCCCGATCGGGCTTGACGCGCCGGCGACGAGTGCGACTTTCTCTGCAAAGGCATGAACTGAGTGCATGTTTCGAGAATACCGAAGCCGGAGCGGTTTGCAAACGCCCGCGTCGTGCCCGCGCGCGGCCGCCGGCTGGTTTCATTGACGATTTTCGTCATTGCGTTTTGACAGGTTCACGCGAGGAACCAGACATAAAAACCATCAATCGGGCCGGATATTGTCTTCGATGATGCGATCCGGGTTAAATTCGGCGCACGGATTTGCTAGAGTTAGGGACGAGAATGAAATCCTTGCCAAATCGCATCGCGCTTGTCATCACGCTGGCTCTCGCCAGCGCCGTCGCGGCCGGGGCGCGGCCGGTCAATTTCACCGGCGGCTACGTGCTGTTGAGCGGCACGGATTACGGAACGAACGCCTATCAGACATATTTGCGATTCGATCTTGCGGCATCCGCGCGAATGCCGCGGCGCACTTTGCGTTTTCTCGCCGAGCAGCCGTACAGCGTTTTTCTGAATTTTCCGGAACAACCCCAGGGACCGATCGAGAAAATTCAGAAA